>CAYRLP010000587.1:0-2504 GCA_964424935.1 uncultured Bacteroides sp. | reverse complement strand
GAATAAGGGGACTCACCCTACAGGTAACGTGACAGGGTATCCAGCAGCTCGCTGACCTTGATGGGTTTGGAGAGATAGTCGTCGCAACCTGCCTGGCGGCTGATTTCACGTTCTCCCGACATGGCATAGGCTGTCTGGGCAATGACGGGCAGCTCAGGACGCTCTTTCTTGATCTGCTTGGTGCAGTCATATCCGTTGATCACCGGCATATTTATATCCATCAGGACCACATTCAGATCGTTATGTTCCCGGAACAGTTCCATGGTTTCCTCCCCGTCTTTCGACCAGAGAATCTTGGCCCCGGTATCCTTCAGGGATTCAAATAGGAAGTAGTAATTGGAATGGTCATCCTCCGCGATCAGGATCTTCTTGTCCTCCCAGGATCTGAGGTTGCTTGAAGGGGTTCTGAGGGCTGCCTCGTATTTTAAGGGCACCTCGTTCCGCGGAAGAATGAACCAGAAGGTGGACCCGTCGCCGGTTTTGGAATCCACCCCGATGGTACCCCCCAGGATTTCGGTCAGGTTCTTTGAAATGGCCAGTCCCAGCCCGGTTCCCCCGTAAAGTTTGGTCTTGGTCTCATGACCCTGCATAAAGCGGTCGAAGATCACCTTCTGTTTCTCCTCACGAATACCGATTCCTGAATCTTTTACGTAAAAATAGATGCCCTTGGGATGCTCCTCAATACCCAGGATGATCTCCCCCTTTTCGGTAAACTTCACCGCGTTGCTCAGAAGATTAATCAGAATCTGCTTCAGCCGGAACGGGTCCGTGTAAATGGCCAGTTCATTGAGTGGCCAGTCCCACCGGATATTGATGGTAACATTCTCCTTACCCGCGCGCTTGATGTTCTGGATATACATCAGATGGAGCTCCTTGAAAAGCTCCCTGATAAAGCACTCCGAGATGTGAACATTCACCTGACCGGCCTCAATCTTTGCTATATCGATAATATCGTCGATAAGCCGCATCAGGTCATCGGCACCCTGGTTGATCTGCGCAATGAAATCCCTTCGCTCTTCAGGGCTGAGCTGCTCATCGGAAAGCAGATCCGAGAATCCTACAATGGCGTTCATGGGGGTTCGGATCTCGTGGGACATATTGGACAGGAAGGCGGTTTTCAGGCGGTCGGATTCTTCAGCCTTATACCTGGCTTCCAACATTTTACGCTCGGCCTCTTTCCGCTCAGATATATTCTTCAGGATCAGCACCATGGACTCGGGGTTCCCTTCACTGTCGTAGATGGCCCCCGTGCTTACCTCCGCATCGAAGGTGACTCCGTCGGGCCGGACCACCTGGTACTCCAGGTTCTTCAGGTAGCCTTTCTCCCAGGTTTCTGCAAAATTCTCAATGGAGGTACGCCAGTGGACCTTGTTGATGAAGCGGAAGATTTTCTGTCCGTATACCAGGTCGGCCTTCACATTGAAGGCCTCCAGAAAGGCACTGTTGAAATCAAGGATCATGGCATTTGGATCCACTACCAGCATGGGATCGGGCGAAGATTCAAAAACCCGGCGCTGCCTCTCCTGGTTGGACCGCAGGCGGTCCTGGTGCCTTCGGCGGTCGATGGCCAGTGCAATCTGGCCACTGGCAAACTCCAGTAATTCCGCATCCGACTGGGTGTAGACGATCTCTTCCGTATAGGACTGAACCGCAAAGACACCGATGGTTTTGCCCTCGTGTTTCAGGGGGACCCCCAGCCAGCTAACACAGGGAGCACCCACCGGTTCAATCTCCCCCCGGGCCGTCAGTTCCTTTTCGCGCTTGATATCGACCAGCTGCGCCTCCCCGGTCCGGATCACAAAACTGGTCAGCGTCTTCCGGGCCGGGAACTCGGTGAAAGAATCCTTCTCATCCTTCATGAATGGGAGGGTCAGGGTATCCGAATCCTCGTTGTACAGGGCCAGGAAACAGTTGGTGGTATCAACCACCCTGCCCAGGGAAGTCCGGATTATGTCGTAGAGCTCATCCAGGCTGTGAGTGCTGTTAACGGCATTGGAGATATCAAACAGGACCTGCCGGACCAGCTCTTCCTTTTTGCGGGCATTGATATCCTCATGGATCCCGGTCAGGCGAATGGTATTGCCCTCTTTATCGAACCCGACTGCCCTGCCCAGACTCCGGATCCAGATATAGTTGCCGTTCTTGTGTTTCATTCTAAATTCAATCTCAAAGGAGCTCTCCCGGTTCTTTATTACCTCCCGCACGATTCCTTCCGACGTGTCCTTATCGTCGGGATGCAGAAGGGAGGCCCATGTTTCATATCTCTGGGGCAGTTCGTCAGGCCCGTAACCCACCATGGAAAGCCAGATGGGCGAATAGTAGACCTGGTCGGTCACCAGGTTCCAGTCCCACAATCCCAGGTTCGTGGCTGACAGGGCCAGGTTCAGCCTTTCCTCACTGCGTTTCAGGGCAACTTCCGATGTCATGGAATCCGTAATATCCCGGGCAACCCCGATCACCGAATCGATGGACTCGGAGGTGCTGATCTCCGGGTAGAGCCGCCC
>CAYRLP010000586.1:1253-2523 GCA_964424935.1 uncultured Bacteroides sp. | reverse complement strand
ATAAAGAGCCAGGCCAGATGAAAATAGACAGCCAGGGTTACTGGGTGCCTGAGGACCTTCAGATCGATCCGGTCCCCCATCAGGTATTTGAGCAGG
Organism: uncultured Bacteroides sp.; assembly: GCA_964424935.1. GTDB lineage: Bacteria > Bacteroidota > Bacteroidia > Bacteroidales. The sequence goes on along the minus strand of CAYRLP010000586.1, from coordinate 2,427 downwards.
TAGAGCAGCAGCAAACCTGCCAGCAGCGGTTCTGTAGGCAAATACATGTCAATGGAGAGACCCTCAGTCAGCCTGCTCAGAGGGATGGAAACCGGAACAAAAAAAACAATAAGCAACAGGAATTTATCCATGGCCACAAGGGCCAGCGCCAGAAACAGCAGGACAACCGGAACCAGGGGAACATAAAAGATCTCCAGGGCAAGCATCAGGCTGTTCAATGCGATGAAGGAGATCAGGATTCCCCATAGCAGGGCCCTGGGATACCTTTCCGTGATGGTGTTTATCATGATTCTTTCTGCATGGTCACCCGTTCCCTGATATTATCGATGACAATGAGAATAATCAATGCAAACAGAAGGGAAGCAAAGGTGGACACGGTTACAATCAGCGATTTTTTCGGATAAGCCTTTTTTTCTGACGGATACGCCTGTTCCACAATGAACTTATGGGGCAGATTCTGCTCCATTTCGAGTCTGGCCTCCTTGTATTTCAGACTGAGATCCGTAACCAGCGCGGTTTCATAGCGGATCCTGTTCATCATGGACATGTAAAGCGCCCCGTTCTCCGAGATCACCCTGATCAGGTTGTTGCCCGGACTCCCGCCTGTATTCATGTTCCCGGAAACCTGTTCGCTCAACCGATCCATAGAGTCCCTCAGTGAAACAAGGTTTCTGGAGGCTTCCAGGTACTCTTTCTCCACCAGGTGGAACGCTTCCCGTGCACGCTCCTTTTTCATATTGTTATAGACCGTGTCAACCAGGGCAGCGATGTCGTTGGCGATATTGGCTGCATATTCCGGATCACTGTCCATGACCGAAATCTCCACCGACATGAATTCTGTCAGGCGAAAATTGATATTGGACTTGTACTCTTCATAGAGCCGGGTCAGGGGATATTTTTCATAGGGCTTGATCTCATAGTGTTCCATGAGATCGTATTTCTGAATGATCCTGGAGCGGATCGGTTCCGAATTCAGGACCTGCAGAAGCTGTTCTGCCTGCTCCTCCTCCCCGAAACTGTGCACATCCTGCCGTCCTGAATAGTTCTGGGAAAGCAGGTCCTTTGACACCGAGGCATTGGATGTGGGGAACATGATGACCGAGGATTGAAACATGGGAGTTATCATCAGTGAAATAACGATGGAAGCAATTCCGGCGATCAGGCCCACTCCGAT
>CAYRLP010000586.1:0-1243 GCA_964424935.1 uncultured Bacteroides sp. | reverse complement strand
GAATTGTCTTTTTCTTCCAGATGTAGATCAGGAGATCCACCGAACTGAAATTATAGCCTGTTTGTTTCCTGTTTTCCATATCCATTCCCCTTAATGGTTTTTTACTCGAATGAGATAATAGTTCTTTTTTCCTTTCTGAACCAGCAAGTATTTCTCATTGATAAAGTCATCGCTGGTGATTCGCTGGTCGGGACCGGATAGCTTCTGCTTATTAATGCTAACTCCTCCGCCGGAGATCATCCGCCTGGCCTCCCCCTTGGAACTGAAGACCGCTGTGTCCACGGCCAGAAGCTCCAGTACATCCCGGTCCAGGGCCGATGATGGGACCTCGAACTGGGGTACCCCCTCAAATACCGAGAGCAACACATCTTCCCGGATCCTCTTCAGTGATTCAGTGGTCCCTTTGCCAAAGAGAATTCCGGAAGCTTCCAGTGCCATATCATATTCCTCACGGGAATGAACCATTACTGTAAGTTCTTCAGCTAACTTTTTTTGCATCAATCGATTATGAGGGGCCTCTGCATGTGATACGGCCAGTCCCTCAATCTCCTTCTGCTTCAGCATGGTAAATATCTTCAGGTATTTCTCCGCATCCTCGTCCGAAACATTCAGCCAGAACTGATAGAATTTGTACGGAGTGGTCCTTGCCGGATCCAGCCACACATTACCCTCCTCCGTCTTTCCAAATTTACCCCCGTCTGATTTGGTAATCAAGGGCCAGGTCAGGGCAAAGGCCTCTCCCTGTTCAATCCTCCGGATCAGCTCCGTACCGGTAACGATGTTGCCCCATTGATCGGAACCTCCCATCTGCAGTTTGCACCGGTGTTCCCGGTAGAGAACCTGGAAGTCATAACCCTGCACCAGCTGATAGGTAAACTCCGTAAAGGACATGCCTGATTTGCTGTCGGATCCCAGTCGCTTCTTAACCGAATCTTTGGCCATCATGTAGTTAACGGTGATATGTTTACCGATATCCCGGATAAAGTCCAGAAATGAGTAGCCCTTCATCCAGTCGTAATTGTTCACCATCAGCGCCCGGTTCGGGGCCTCCGTTTCAAAGTCAAGGAATTTGGAGATCTGTTTTTTTAACGCTTCCTGATTTTGCCTGAGCGTGGGTTCATCCAGCAGGTTACGTTCCTGTGACTTTCCGCTGGGGTCACCGATCATACCCGTGGCGCCCCCAACGAGTGCGATGGGTTTGTGTCCTGCATGCTGCAGGCGTTTCAGCATCATCACTCCCACC
>CAYRLP010000585.1:0-2530 GCA_964424935.1 uncultured Bacteroides sp. | reverse complement strand
TGAAAAACTGAAGCAGCTAGGATATACTGCTACGTAAAGGCCGGCTACTTTTATGATGGAAAGGTCCGTTTACTATAAGTGGACAACCTCGTTTCTAAACTGGCACATTTAATTTCAAGTACAAAGGCATAAGTTAATACCTGGGTCAGGTCAAACTTGCAGAGGAAAATCGTTCACCAAAACGCAAAAATATTATCTGGTATAGTTTCATGGGATTTATAGAGGAAAAGTAGAAAAAAAAGCCGTCCCTGATCCGGGGCGGCTTTCAACAAGCAGTGGTATACCTGCTATTTGTTCTTCTTATCCAGATGGGTCTTGTAGCGGTTCATAAACTTATCAACACGCCCGGCGGTATCCACCAGCTTCATCTTACCCGTATAGAAGGGATGGGAGGTGCTGGAGATCTCCAGCTTGATCAGCGGATATTCAACCCCATCTTCCAGTTTAACGGTCTCCTTGGAGGGAGCAGTGGATTTGGTTACAAAGGTAAATCCATTGGACATGTCCCTGAATGCTACAAGCCTGTAATTCGTTGGATGTATATCTTTCTTCATCGCTTTCCTGTTTTGTCGTTCCGCTTTTTTAACGGTTCGCAAAGATAGAAAGGAATGTTACAAATTCAAAATATTTTGGGGAAGTTTTGACTCATCCACAGCTTCTTCCATAAAGCGCTGGTAGGGCCTGTCCGGATCGAAAAGGTAGCGGTAGGTATGGTGTGTTTTGGTATGGACGGCCCCGGTATTCTGGTAGAGAGAAATCATTTTCGGGTTGAAGTCGCCCACCCAGGAGAGCTCAAACTCCTTGTACTGGGGTTTGCGGTTCATCACATCCCTGAGCTTAAAGAAAATGCCCGATTCCACCCCCGAGTTCTGGAATTTCGGGATCACGCCCGCCACGGTTCCCCGGGCCCGTGTGATGGTTTTTCTCTTTTTATAATACAGGAACCTCAGCTTGTTGATAAGATGTAGCTTTCCGTTCAGGTGCCTGAAGATCTGGTTGGCATCTGGCAGAAACATAAAAAAAGCGATGGGTTCATCATCATGGTAGGCAAACCAGATCATTTCCGGGTCCAGGATCATCTTGATCTTTCTCAACCCATCGTACAGGGAGGCCGGGTCCAGGGGCGTAAAATCCTTCCGGAGTTTGCTCCAGGCCTGATTGTATATGGAAACAAGATCATCCGCAAAGCGGGACGTCTGTTGCGGGTCATAGTATTTGTAAGTGAACCCCTGCCTTTTATTGATCCATTCCGCAATTTTCCAGAACCGTTCAGGAAATGGTTTCACAATGTCCAGGTGAAAGGCCAGCTGCCGGTAATAGAGCCTGAATCCGTAACTTTCAAACAACTCCTTATAATAGGGCAGGTTATAGGTCATCCCCAGGCCCTGGGGCATAAAGCCCTGGACCAGGCAGCCCCAGTTGTTATCGTTCTCTCCGAAATTAATGGGGCCGGTCATGGCCTCATAGCCGTTCTGAAGCAGCCACTCCTTTGCTGCGTCAAAAAGCAGGAAGGCCACCTGCTGATCGTTGACGGATTCAAAATAACCGCACCCTCCGCTTCGTACGTAATCCGCCTCATCCTTGTTGGTATCGTAAAATGCCGCGATGCGCCCAACAGTTTCGTCCCGTTCGTTCATGGCGATCCACCGGACCGCATCCCCGTGCTTAAAGTAGGGATTGATCTTTCTGTCAAATGCAGACCGGATCTCCCGGTCAAACTGGATCACGTAGTTCGGATCGTTACGGTATAATTTTCTTGGAAAATCCAGGAAGGCCTTTTCTTCTTTCTTGGTATGGACGGGTACTATGTGCATGGGTGAACCGGTAATGCAGTTACAATTTGAACCAACCGCTCATCAGCCTTTCCTCAGGCAAACGCTCCACATGATTTTTATGAATAAATTCATTCTTTTTAGAAAGATAGATATAATCTTTTATCCAATCGGCATGATGCATGCAAACTTTCCGGATGGCGTCCAGAATATAAAGGACCTCATCATCGGTCATGGTGGGGTGCAGGGACCACCGTACCCAGCCCGGTTTCTCGGACAGGTCTCCATGATTGATCTTTTCCGTGATCTCCTGTGACTTGTCGTAGGTCACCTCCAGCAGAAAGTGGCCGTAGGTACCGGCACAGGCGCACCCTCCCCGGGTCTGAATGCCAAAGCGGTCATTTAGCAGTTTCACGAAGAGATTGAAATGAATGTCAGGATGATAAAAGGAGATGATCCCCAGCCGGTCGTCCACATTGTTGGCCAGGATTTTAATACCGTCAATTTCACGGAGTCCCGGCAGGGCGATTTTCAGAAGTTCCTCTTCCCGTTTCAGGATTTTCTCCACACCCATCTCCTTTTTAAGCTCTATGGCCAGGGCTGCTTTGATGGATTGCAGGAAACCGGGTGTCCCCCCATCCTCTCTGACTTCAATGTCATCCACATACTTGTACCTTCCCCATGGATTGGTCCAGTCCACGGTTCCTCCCCCCGGATTGTCCGGTACTTCTGCCGTATACATCTCCTTATCAAAGATC
>CAYRLP010000584.1:2301-2534 GCA_964424935.1 uncultured Bacteroides sp. | reverse complement strand
AGGATGGAAGAACCATTGTGGAGCATTCCTACCTTATTACCGGTTTTGAGTCGGGCACCCAGATCATACCGACCCAGGAAGTTGCTTACAGTAGGCAGGGCAGGATCGATACTGCCAGGAGCATGCCCCTGCTCGTCCAGGTATATGAACCGATTGTGGATACCACACAGGCAATCAAGCCCATCAAGCCACCCATTAATACACCGCTTACATTAAGAGAGGTCCTGCCCTGG
>CAYRLP010000584.1:0-2291 GCA_964424935.1 uncultured Bacteroides sp. | reverse complement strand
GACTGGGAGGCCTCCTGCTTGCTGGAACGGCCATCTGGCTGCTGGTCAGGTATCTTAAGCGAAAGAAAGATCCGGAACACTATGAAAAGCTTGTCCTGGAACCCGCGCACGTGATTGCCTTCCGTGAACTGGACAGGCTGAAAGAGGAAAAAATCTGGGCTAAAGGCGAAGTGAAGAAGTACTATACCCGGTTGACAGAAATTACCAGGCACTATATTGAACGGCAATATGATATTCCGGCCATGGAAAGCACCACGGAAGAGATCCTCCAGGCCTTCCGGAGGGCGAATGCTGAGGATCAGCTGCTGGATGAGATCCTGAAAGAACTGCTTGAGCTGGCCGATCTTGTCAAATTTGCAAAGGAGGATCCGCTGCCGGTGGATAACCAGACTAATCTGAACAACGCCTACATTTTTGTCCAAAAGACCTACCCACTGTTTTATCGAGTGGAAGAGAAGAAGGAGGGAGATGATGCGTAACATTGATTTTGCATATCCGGTTTTCTATTATGGCCTGATCCTGATCCCGCTGATGGCTGCCTGGTATATCTGGAGGGGACGGAAAGGGACTGCCCCGCTGACTGTTTCCGGGTTTGAGAACCTGGATGATCATCTGGGATCTTCCAGAATCTGGATGCGTCATTTGATGGCGTTCCTGAGGATGGCAGTGGTCGCCCTGCTCATTGTGGTGCTTGCCAGGCCGCAGTCCTCTAATCAATGGGAACAGGTGACCTCGGAAGGTATTGACATTGTGCTCTGCATGGATGTTTCCGGCAGCATGCGTGCCATGGATTTCAGGCCCAACAGGCTGGAAGCATCCAAGGACGTCGGGATCGAATTTGTAAATGCCCGGGCCAACGACCGGTTTGGACTGGTGGTTTTTGCCGGGGAGAGTTTTACCCAGTGTCCCATGACCACCGACCGGGCCGTGGTGGTAAATTTTCTGAAGGATATGGATTTCGGGGTGATTGAAGACGGGACGGCCATCGGTATGGGACTGGCTACTGCCATAAACCGCGTCAAAGACAGCAAAGCAAAAAGCAAGGTTATTATTCTCCTTACCGACGGGGTTAACAACCGGGGGGATGTGGGACCGGTAACCGCTGCGGAGATTGCAGCAGGTTTTGGAATCAGGGTGTATACCATCGGTGTGGGGTCAAAAGGGAATGCTCCCATTCAGGTGCAGGACATGTTTGGCAGGACCGTTACCCGGAACATGCCGGTGGAAATTGATGAAGAGGTGTTGCAGGAGATAGCCCAGACCACCGGGGGAACCTATTTCAGGGCTACTGATAATAACAAACTGCGAGAAATATACCAGGAGATTGACCAGATGATGAAAACCAAGCTCGATGTAAAGCAGTACAGCAGGAAAAAGGAGGAGTATTTCCCTTTCCTGCTGGCCGCCATGTTGATCCTTATGCTGGAAGTTCTCCTCAGACACACCGTATTTAAAACCATACCATAAGGATGATCCAGTTCGCTCATAAGAATATATTATGGTTCCTCCTGGTTGCGGTGGGGATGATTGCCGGGTATTTTATTTACCGCTCCCGGCGAAAACGTGCCCTGCTGAAATTCGGTGACATGGAATTGCTTGAACAGTTGATGCCGGAAGCTTCTCCGTGGGCACAACACTGGAAATTCCTGCTGCTTTTTGCAGGTACCGTCCTCCTGATTATCGCCACCTCGGGACCTCGGATCGGATCCAGGCTGGAAGAAGTGGAACACAAGGGCCGGGATATTATTATTGCGCTGGATGTTTCCAACAGCATGCTGGCCGAGGATGTGAAACCATCCAGGCTAGAGCGTTCCAAACAGATGATCAACCGGATGGTCGACCGGATGTCCAACGACAGGATTGGCCTGATAGTCTTTGCCGGGGATGCCTATACCCAGATCCCCATAACCGATGATTACCCCAGTGTGAAAATGTTCCTTGCGGGTGCGGGTCCCGATATGGTATCCAGACAGGGAACCGCCATCGGATCGGCTATTAAGCTTGCTGTTCGATCCTTCTCTTCCCAAGGGAACGGCGGGGATACCCGGGAGAATATGCCCAGCCAGGCCATCGTGGTGATTACCGACGGTGAAAACCACGAGGATGATGCAGTGGGGGAGGCTGCCCTGGCAGCAGAAAGGGGCATCAGCGTTTATACGGTTGGATTGGGGGATCCGAACGGGGTCCCGATACCACTTTCCCCCGGCAGCACCGTCACAAGAAAGGACCGTGACGGGAATGTGGTGGTGAGTAAGCTGAATGAAAAATTATTGAAAGATGTGGCCAGAGAG
>CAYRLP010000583.1:1724-2537 GCA_964424935.1 uncultured Bacteroides sp. | reverse complement strand
ACCCATCGGTTACCAGACCAATCTAATTGTACAAAGTATCGGCAATTATAAATTCAGCGATTACTGGAAGATCGGATTGCCGTTAAACATTCTGGCCCTGATCATCTCCCTGCTGGTGATCCCACGGTTCTGGCCGTTCTAGTCCCTAATATCCTGCTGCCTGTCCATCCTTCCGGGACTCCGAGGCCCCGAAATACACTCCTTTTTCGGCGTCCCAAATGATGGCCTGGTAACCCCCATAACCTCCATTGGAACTCTGCACATGGTGTCCCCGCCTCAGCAGTCCACGGATGCTTTCATAGGGAATCCCAGATTCCAGGTTGACCACCCCTCCGTCCGTCATAACCTCCCCGGTGGGTTGCGAGGATCCGTCATGCCGGATCCGGGGAGCATCCCCGGCTTCCTGTAGGTTCATTCCGAAATCGATCATGTTCACCACAATCTGCACATGGCCCTGGGGTTGCATGGAGCCGCCCATTACTCCAAAACTCATGAATGGTTTTCCGTCTTTGGTAATAAATGCCGGGATAATCGTGTGGAAGGGCCGCTTCCCCGGTTCAAATACATTGAGGTGCCCCTCTTCCAGGCTGAACAGCTCTCCCCGGTCCTGTAAAATGAAGCCCAGTCCGGGCGGACACATCCCCGATCCCATGCCCCGGTAATTGCTCTGGATAAGGGAGATCATGTTCCCCTTCTCGTCGGCTACCGTCATGTAAATGGTATTGCCCTGTTCCAGTTCCCCGGCATCGAGCCTCCGGGATGCCCGGTTGGCATTGATCAGGGCACGGCGCCTGTCCCCATATTCCTTGGAGA
>CAYRLP010000583.1:0-1714 GCA_964424935.1 uncultured Bacteroides sp. | reverse complement strand
TTTTTTGGCTTCCACAAAGGTGTGGATGTAATCGGCACTGCCAAAGCCCATGGAGGCCAGGTCGTACCCCTCCAGGATGTTGAGCATCTGCAGAGCGGCGATCCCCTGGCCGTTTGGTGGAAGTTCCCAGACATCGTATCCCCTGTAATTGGTACTTACCGGTTCCACCCATTCCGAATGATGTGTGGAGAGATCTTCGTAGGAAAGAAATCCTCCTTGGGATTGGACGAAGTCGGCGATGACATGCGCTATGTCCCCCTTGTAAAAGGCATCGCGTCCTCCTTTTGCAATCTGCTCCAGGGTATTTGCCAGATTGGGATTCTTGAAGATTTCCCCCTTGGCAGGTGCTTTCCCGCCGGGCATATATACATCGGCCACATTGGGAAAACGGCTCAGGGACCGGGCATTTCCGTTCCAGTAATAGGCAATGAGTTCGCTTACCGGGAAGCCTTCACGGGCATATGAAATGGCGGGTAGCAGGATCTGTTCCATATCCATGGATCCGAATTTTTCATGCAGGGAGAACCAGCCGTCCACACATCCCGGAACGGAAACAGGCAGCGGGCCGTAAGCCGGAATATGGCTATAACCGTGTTCTTTGAAGTACTCCAGGCTCAGGGCCTTTGGAGAGCGTCCGCTGGCGTTCAGACCATATAGCTTTTGACTTTCTGCGTCCCACAGAATCGCAAAAAGATCACCGCCGACCCCGTTGCTGACCGGTTCTACCAGTCCCAGCACGGCATTGGCAGCAATGGCTGCATCAACAGCATTACCACCGGCTTTTAGGATATCCAGGGCCACCTGTGTGGCCAGAGGCTGACTGGTACAGGCCATCCCATGGGTGGCGATGACTTCGGATCGTGTGGCAAAGGGTAGTCCTGTAAGCCGGTCCTGAGCGGAAACCGCAAGGGACAGCAGGGCAAGAACTAAACTGGAAAGAATATTTTTCATGATTCAACGGGTTCGGTTTCTAAATAATAGTTCAGCACCAAAATACAAAAAACCCTGCCCACCGGGGTGAACAGGGTCATATTTCTTGTCCGGTCCGTTAACTTATCTTTTCTCCTTCAGTTTATAGACCCTGACCCAGTCTATCTCCATGGCTGAAGGAAGCCCGTCTTCCGCAGCACCTTTCTTCAGGCTAGAAGTAAAGTTGATGCACATCTCCTCCTGCGGAACCCCGGAAGTCTGGGTTTTAAAGACCTTGCCGTTTATTTTCCAGGTCAGCTTATTGGGGGTCCACTCCAGGGTATAAATGTAGTATTCATCCGCATATTTGACTCCCCCGGTTTTTGAAAGGGACCTGTTCGGGGAAGTCCCTTTGCCCCAGAAATAGTTTGAATAGAGTTTTCCATTTTCATAACGGGCCACATCAATATGGGGAAGCATCATGTCTGAAATCATCCAGAATGCCTGTGAAACAGATCCTCCGGCCATTTTGATCTTTGCATGGAAAACCCCATATTTCTGCCTGAAGCTCCTGGCTGTGCTGAGCATCCCCGAAGTATAATCAAAATCCTCCCGTACAAATCCCTGTTCGGATCGCCATACCAGTCCTTCTGCCTTTTGCGCTTTGGTGACAATTCTTGCCTTGTTGTCATAGAATTCGATGTTCTCTCCATTGGTAGGAAAGCTAAGATCATCTTCCATGGCGTAAGGTTCATCCATATTCTTTTCTCCCCAGAAACTCTGCGTCATCCATTTGGATCTGTCC
>CAYRLP010000582.1:0-2556 GCA_964424935.1 uncultured Bacteroides sp. | reverse complement strand
CTCCAGTAACCAATTCCGTTTGTAGCAGATATTGCCATTGATATAGACGAGGTCTATGATCAAAAAATCTATGCACTGGCCGCCCATGAATCCCAGCAGTTTGATTGGCTTCCATGGCTCGCAGGAACCCTGGATCAGGTACCCGAGGACGAAGCGGGAAGACTGGAATTCCTGGCCAGGCGCAGGGGCTTCAGACCCGGACCATCTGCCAGGGAATCCCTGATCAAATGGTACGGTGAAAAAGGGAAAACGGTTCAGCATGCCGAAGGGTTTGAGATCTGTGAATACGGAAAACAACCCGACGAAAAGGAGATCCGCAGGTTATTCCCCATGCTTCCCCCGGCAACAGATTAGATTTTTTGGAAGAAATACTCTGCGGACCCTTCATAAATGGTGATCCCGGCCGGCATCCCGTTTTCATCCAACGAGAATTCAAACTCGGCTCCATCCTCCCTGTTGAAGAACCCGGTTGCTGATTCAGGATACATTTCAAACTGGAACTCATTCCAGAGCTGGGTCCCTTTTAGATGATCCCCCACAACAGTGATCTCAAGATCCAGTTCCTGGCCCTGATATATTAAACGATACTGACCCTTCAGAGCCTCCAGTTGTTCTTCAACAAGGGGAACGATCACTTTCACCTCCGGTTGGAAAGGCCATCCGTATTGAGTTGAAAAGGAGCGTTGTATCTCACTGATCAATTCACCTCCCCTGTCTCCGTTGGTCATGATTACCAAACCCTGGCCCAGTGTGGTGAAAGCCAGCAACACGCACCGGTATCCTTCGTTGGCTCCTCCGTGACTGAAGAAGATGGAGTCCCCTGAACCACCTGTGCCGGGCCCAAGACCATGATCGTCCATCTGCGGAGTAAGCATTTCCTGCGTCATTTCCCTGGACAGGATCCGGTTGGAGACTCCTGCATATGAAAGCTGAACCTCCATGACGTATTTCAGAAGATCGGTGGGGGTGGTCCAGAGCCCTGCTGCCGCCATCTCCGGGTAGGTATGCCATCTCCCCTCAACCATATCACCGGTGGCCCGGTAACCACAGGCTGCATTTTCCCATCGCTCTTCAGGCAATGGCTGCTGATAGGTACTTGAATTCATGCCGATCCTGCTGAGTACTCTCTGCTCCATCAGATCCGGAAAGGATTCCCCGGTCAAATCACACAGCATTTTCTGCATGATGGTATATCCTCCCCCCGAGTAGCGGTATATACTGCCAGGTGTGGTATCAGGATAGATCCGGCCGGAGTTTGCAGGATCTTCCCCGTTAAGAATCTGGACCAGTTCCGGAACATCCTCCCCGCCGGCATATCCGCCAAACCCGTGTACAGTCAGGCCGGCACTGTGAGAAAGAATCCTCCGCAGGGTTACCTTTTCATCGGATGTAAATTGGTTCTCTTCCACCTGCCAGCCCTCCAGGTAGCGGTTCACATCCTCGTCCAGCCCGATCTTCCCCTCCTCAACCAACGCAAGGGCTGCCAGTGCCGCCACGGGTTTGCTGATGGAAGCAGCCTGGAAGAGAGTCTGCGCATCCACCGGTCTGCTGCTGTCAGCGGATGTATAACCGTATCCTTTGGCCCATGCGATCTTCCCCCCGTTTAAAAAGGCTATACTAACACCCGGTACATGAAAATACTCCATACGGTCAAGGATGTTCATTCCTTCGATCTCCTCCCCTTCCACTATCACAGGGGGCAGTAGATTATTCTCCACAACCTCGATCAGGGCCATATCCGGATCGGTTCTGCCGGTACAGGATACAAGCAGCAGTGACACGGATAGAAAATAGATATGAGCACGCTTCATAATGAGATCTTTTTTACTGATAACAAGTTATTAATTTTCTACCTTTACCAACAACCTATCACAACTCTTATGAAAAGAACTCCATTATCATTGATTATTTTAGGGATCATCGCACTGGTCTCCTGTACACAGACAGGTGATCAGGAGCAGGCCCAGGCAACGCCAGCCGAACAGAAGGACTATTTCCAGCTGAAGATCTACCATTTGGAAACACCGGAGCAGGAAGCATTGCTGGACAGCTATTTCCAGGATGCACTGCTGCCGGCCCTTCACCGCACCGGTATTGAAAACGTAGGGGTATTCAAACCCATTCAGGGACTCAGCGAACAGAAGGATCTCATCATGGTGCTCATTCCCTTTGAATCGCTGAATGCGTTCGAAGAGCTTCCGGAACAGTTGCTGCAGGATGAAGCGTACCAGCAATCGGGCAGCGACTATATCGATGCACCCTTTGACAGCCCGCCTTATGCCCGTATCGAAAGCATCATCCTTCGCTCATTCAGCGGGGAACCCCATTTAATGCTGCCGGAGCTCAGTTCTCCCAGATCCGACAGGGTTTACGAACTCAGGAGTTATGAATCGGCCACTGAAAAGTTACACAGGCTGAAAGTGGAGATGTTCAACGAGGGAGAATCGGCCATCTTCCATGAGCTGAATTTCAATCCGGTTTTTTTCGGTGAGGTGCTCTCGAGCACGCATTTGCCCCACCTGATGTATATGACGGCGCATGCAGACACCACAGCCC
>CAYRLP010000581.1:0-2559 GCA_964424935.1 uncultured Bacteroides sp. | reverse complement strand
GGCTATGATGGCCTTTGTATTTTGTGCCATGACCATGAAAGCAGTTGGTCGTGCTGCCGGTGCCATGGTGGATGAGGTGCGCAGACAGTTCCGGGAGATTCCCGGCATTATGGAAGGAAAAGCCACTCCTGAATATGCCAAATGTGTTCAGATCTCCACCAAAGGAGCCCAGAAAGAAATGTTGCTGCCTTCATTACTTGCCATCATTGTTCCCATTACCATTGGGGTCCTGCTCGGTGTTGCCGGAGTGGTTGGTTTGCTGGTAGGTGGATTGACCACCGGGTTTACACTGGCAGTGATGCTGAACAATGCCGGAGGAGCCTGGGACAATGCCAAGAAATACATTGAAAAAGGCAATTATGGCGGAAAAGGAAGTGATTCTCACAAGGCTGCAGTAGTGGGTGATACCGTGGGTGATCCTTTTAAAGACACCTCCGGCCCTTCACTAAACATCCTGATCAAATTGATGACCATGGTCTCCGTGGTGATGGCAGGTCTCACCGTGGCCCTGGGAATTTTCCATTAGAATATTCAGATCAGAAAGAAAGGTGTCCGGACAGGGCACCTTTTTTTTGGCCCGGCGGAATCGGGGTCCAATCCGGGGAGGGGCTTTTATTCTTTAATAATCTCCCCTTTGCCGGGCAGGAATTTCTCCAGGCGGAATTCATCCCCGTCAAACACGCCATAGGTAAAATTACCGATCCAGTCGCCGATACAGATCACCCGGCTCTTTTCACCGATCCGGATATCAAATGGAATATGCCGGTGCCCGAACACAAAGAATTCGATTTCCGGATGTTTCGCCAGGGTTCGTTTGGCAAACTGTACCTGGTGTTCCCGGTCCGCACCCATGAACGAGCCCAAAGCCCCATGTTTCATCCGGCTTTTAGCGGACCACCAGTGTGCAAATGCGGTGGACCCGTTGGGATGGATACGGGCATAAAACCACTGGATGGTCCGGTTCTTGAAGATCCTTTGCATCATATTGTAGCCGTGATCACCCCTATACAGGCCATCACCGTGTCCCAGCAGAAAATGGTGCTTGTTCCAGGTCCGGCGGATGTTTTCCCGATGCACCTTCAGGTTGATTTCTGCGGGCAGGTAGTCAAATACCCAGATATCATGATTTCCCGGGATCAGATGGATTTCCACCCCCTCATCACTTAGCAGGGCCAGGGTGCCGAGAAAACGGGTGAAGCCCCTGGGCACTACCTTTTTGTATTCAAACCAGTAATCAAATACATCCCCAAGCAGCCAGAGCTCCGCAGCATCCTTGCGGATCTCTTCCAGCCACTCCACAAAGAGCCTTTCACGCCGGAGGCTGTCTTCCTTGGGCTGCATCCCCAGGTGAAGATCAGAGGCAAAATATATGTTTCGCCGTCCGGACATATGACTTAAATCAAATTGTCTAACCAGGTTTCCAGTGTCTTTCCAAGAAGATTCCTGGCCACAATATCCCCTTCCCTGTTTATCAGGAAGGTGGTCGGAATTTCGGTGACGTTGTAGAGAAGAGCTGCTTTGGATTCGGGGAATGAAAGTTCAGATACATTGATCCAGTTGAATTCATTGAAATCGATCGCAGTCATCCAGTTGATCTTGTTGTTATCCAGGGAAATGGCATATACCTCAAACCCCCTGGAATGATACTTGTTATAGGTGGATTGCAAACGGAGCAGCGCCTGGATGCAGGTATTGCTTCCCGATGCCCAGAAGACAACCAGCGTCACCTTTCCTTTCAGGGATGAAAGTGCCACTTCATTCCCCTCCCGGTCGGGGATGGAAAGATCAAGCATGCCCGTAATCTCACCAGCCAGATTCAACAGGGAATCCCTGTGAGCAGCTTCAACGAAAGCAGCCTCACGCTGCGTGATATCTGCCCGGAGTGATTTGGTTAGGGATGAGTTCGGGTAGATAGATTCCAGGGAATCAGCGACCGCTTTGAAGTATTGCAGGTCGTTTTCCTGGTTCAGTATGAGCGTCCCTTCATCAAGTTTCTGATAAAGGGCATAGACACTGGAAAGAGAACTCATATGCTCCACCAGGTAACGGATGGTAAACCTTTTCTGCCGGATTACAGCCTGGGCAAAGGCATTTCTTACCAGTTCCATCTGGGGACTGTATGGATCGCTTATGGCTGCTGCCACAGACTGAAGGGAATCAAGATCTTTCCGGGTACTCTGGAGTTGCTCCACAAGCATTCGGATTCCCTCCGATTCGTCAGAGCCTGAAAGGGAATAAGGCTTTCCAAATTCATCGTATGTAGTTTCCACATCGATCTTCTCGCCTGGCGAGACCAGCAGATTGATCAGCTCTCCCTGGTCATTTTTCAGAACATAAAGCTCGGGGTTCTCAAGTTTTAATTTCAGAGAGAAGGATCCGTCTTTGTCCGTCTTCAGTGAATCAATGACCGTGGTTCTGTTTACATCAAGTCGCTCAAGCCTCAGGCTTGTTTCCTCCCCTCCATGGATCAGGCCCCTTATCTCGGTACGGGTGCCGTTACATGAAAATCCTGCAAGGGCCATGATCAGCATGAGTTTAAATGGGATGCTTCTATTCATC
>CAYRLP010000580.1:1240-2561 GCA_964424935.1 uncultured Bacteroides sp. | reverse complement strand
TCATTGGGCTTAGAATAATCCATAAGCAGTATGGATAGTCCGGGTTTGATGGAACGATGCTGGTAGGCGTCATCCAGGAGTATCGCATCCAGCGGGGGACTCTGTTCCATCAGCAGACTGACACCGTGAACCCGGCTGCGGTCCACGGCCACCGTGATCTCCGGATATCTCCGTTTGATCTGCAGGGATTCGTCCCCTATTTCCCGGACGGTTGATTCCGGCGAGGCGATCCTGAAATCCCGGGTTTTTCTTTTGTAACCCCGGCTGAGGGTCGCGATACGGTAATCACTGCTGAGCAATCCGGCCAGGTACTCAATGTGCGGGGTCTTACCGGTCCCCCCCACGCTGATGTTGCCTACGGATATAAGGGGAAGGTTGAAGCTGGTGGACTTCAGCACTCCCTGGTCATAGAGAAGGTTCCTGATCCAGATCACCAGCCCGTATAGCCAGGAAAACGGGATCAGGACAAGCTTCCAGCTATGTCTGCCAGCTCCATTCATGTTCAAAGATCCTACTTGATAGTACGCTCAGACGGCGCAGGCTTAATGCAGCTCAATGTCATAAGGCATGATGGCCTGTATTCCATTCATATCCCGGATCTCCTGTATCTTCCGGTAATAAGGATAACCTTCGCCCAGCTCACGTCTCAGCATGCGGTCGGTACGGGCCAGGGATCCTCCGGTCAGCTGTTTCATCAGGACGGTCATGGGATCCTCCAGCCTGGGCAGGGACTGAACACGATAGCTATCCAGGCCGGCCATTTCCGCAGCCACCTCCATGGATTTCTTCAATCCGCCGTACATATCGATCAGACCCAGTTCCAGGGCATCTGACCCGGCCCAGACACGACCCCCGGCAATGGAATCAATTTCTTCATAGGTTTTCCCCCGTCCTTCAGCCACAATGGTGACAAAGTCGGTATAGAAATCGTCGATCATTTTCTGAATAATCACCCGCTGTTCTGGATCGAAGGGATTCATGGTATTCAGGATGTCTGCATTTTTGTTGGTCTTGACCACTTCGGTATTAATGCCTAACTTTTCATTCATCAGTTTCTGCACATTGGGGAAAAGTCCGAATACCCCGATGGATCCGGTGATGGTTCCCGGTCCTGCCAGGATGGTATCGGCCGGGGCTGCGATGTAGTAACCTCCCGATGCAGCCACATCGCCCATGGACACCACCAGCGGTTTTTCCCTGGCTGCAAGCATCACCTCCCGGTGGATCACATCTGAAGCGGAACCGCTGCCTCCGCCGGAGTTGATGCGGAACACAATGGCTTTAACGGACTTGTCTCTCCGGGCCTTCCGGAGAGCCTTGG
>CAYRLP010000580.1:0-1230 GCA_964424935.1 uncultured Bacteroides sp. | reverse complement strand
GTTCCGAACCGATATAACCTTCCCCGGCGTTGCCGGGCACAACCATGCCCATGGCATAAATGACCGCAATTTTATCCCTGCTGTATTCTTTCTTTTTCTTTTCAGGAGCGTTCTTATAGCTTTTCAGCGTTACACTTTCCAGGTCATCCTTCTCGTCCACACCCAGCCGTTGCTTCATCAGGCTGAGCATTTCATCATAATAGATCAGTCCGTCGATCATCCCGGTTTGCACAAGTTTTTCCGAATCAATGCTTTCCAGATCATCAGCGATTTGATTCAGTTTCTCCACGGAAATGCCGCGGCTATCAGAAATATCCTCCACGATTTTACCCCAGAGGGCTCCCACATAGGCTTCGATCTGCTCCCTGTTCTCGTTACTCAGATCATCCCTCAGGAAGGGTTCCACCGCTCCCTTGTAGGATCCGTGTCTGATCACCTGCATCTCCACGCCGATCTTCTCCAGTGCTTTCCGGTAGAACATGACCTGTGCACTCATCCCATTAAACAGGAACATGCCTGCCGGGGTCATGTACACGCTGTCAGCCACTGAGGCCAGGTAATAGGATTTTTGTGTATAGGCATCTGCATAGGCATAGATGAACTTCCCGCTTTCCTTGAAATCCAGCATGGCTTCCCGGATCTCACCCAGGGTGGCAATTCCCGCTGAAACCGCCCCCAGATTCATAAAGATACCTTCGATGTTCTCATCCGTTTTGGCCCTTTCCAGGTCCGACAGGATCTGGTTCAGACCCATGATCTCATCATACATGAAATTGCCTGAGAACAGGAGGGCAAAAGGATCCTCGTTGGTACGGTCCAGTATCTGTGCATTGAACTTTGCCACCAGCAGGGAATTTTCTTTGACTTGCACGGTTTCCTTGGAAGTGGAAGCGGTAACAATGCCCATCAGGATGATGAAGGCCAGTACAGTCATGATTATCAAACCCGTAAGGGTTGCCAGAAGGCTGCTTAGGTAATTTTTCATATCTGCTAAATTTGAAGCAGCAATGTACTAAAAATGTGCCTGATAATAAATACCTTAGTTTTAAGAAAACATGAACCTGATCTACCTTTCACTTGGAAGCAATCTGGGCGACCGGGAAATGCACCTGAACGAGGCGAAGAAGTTGATTCGAACCCGGATCGCCATCCCTGAAGAGATTTCGGGTACCTATGAATCGGGGGCCTGGGGGTATTCCAGTGAAAACAGGTACTACAACTGCTGTATAT
>CAYRLP010000579.1:0-2563 GCA_964424935.1 uncultured Bacteroides sp. | reverse complement strand
ATCATGGAGATGACCCCTTTGGGAATCTGGGGAAGCCCCTGGCTGGGGGCAAATCCAAAGTTATAAAGGTTCAGGTAATCCTGGGGAATAATGACGGGGATGATCCCTTTTTCCGGATCCCAGTCCCAGTCTTCCGATTTAACATCGATGTACTGGTCGGGAATGGCTTCAAAAAAGAGTTCTGTCACGAAATCGGGGAAACGCTCATTTTCGGTGTAGGCACGAATGGGAAACTCATTGGATATAAAAGGGGCCACCTGGTCCGCAAAGGGCTGGGCTTTGAGATCCGCCAGCTCCTCCTGGGTGAAGCCCCCGCCGGTAAGCCCCAGGGTCTGCCCGATATTCACCTTTTTGTTAATCACGATATACTCGGGATCGAGCAGGTCCCGGTTCTCCATAAGAACCGCCTTGAAATCGATGTAAAACTGAAGGCCGGCCAGCAGGAGCACAAATCCGGCCAGCGTGCCCAGAAACGCTCCCAGCAGGTGAACCCGGCTGTGGTCCTTCCATAATATCCGGTAGACAAGCCTCATAACCTTAGCCGGATATCTGCCCTGGGTAACTCTGTGTCATCCAGGGAGGTTAGAAGCAGGCCCGCATCCCGGGCCCTGCATTCTTCCTGTATCAACTGGTAGGCCGTGAGGCTGTTGTCCCGGTCCATGTGACTGAAACACTCATCGGCAAGCAGAAAATGAAAGGGCTGACAGAGTGCCCGGATGATGGCCACACGCTGTTGCTGCCCAAAAGAGAGGATGCCGGCCTTTCGATGCATAAACGGCTCAATCCCAAGCATCCGGGCCATCTCCAGGATCCGGTCCTCCGAATGGTACCCGGTAATTTTGTTTTTTAGCCGGAGGTTCTCAAGGGCTGTCAGATCGTCAAAAAGCTCAAGTCCCTGGAAGATGAACGAGAGCCTGGTTTTCCGGATGGAAGACCACTCTTTCAGGGAGAAGGAACCAAGTTCCCTCTCATCCAGGAAGGCCCTGCCCCGGTAATCGGAACGGATTCCGTAGATCACCGAAAGCAGGCTGGTTTTTCCCCTCCCTGAAGGGGCTTCAATGATATGGTATTTGCCCTGTTCCAGCTTAAGGGATTCCGCTTCCCAGACTTCCGAGCCGGAAGTATCCTGCTCCAGCATGGGCAGGGGGATCATCTTTTCAAGCCGGATGGTCATGGAGAACAAATCGGATCGGACCGCTATTCTGAGTGATCGACCATCTTCATGATGGTATAGAGACTGTTTTCCGCGGGATCACTGGTTTTAAGTATCATCCTGTTCTTGTAGTTTCCTGCGGATATACCGAGGTAATCAAAGGGTTCCGTAAGGTGCTGGACCCATTCCTGACGCTCGGGTTTCTGGGCAACCAGACCCTGTATCATGGCCGGGTATTGCGACAGGTCCAGGTTTAGATACATACCCATCGATCCATCGGAGAAGTCCCCGAACCGGGTGTTTTTCAGAGGCGACGGATGCGTACCGCTTTCAATGGCATCTTTGTATCCCTTGGAGTTAGTGAGCACCAGGATATTGTTCAGGATACCACAATATATTTCATTGCCCTGCATGTTCAGAATGAAGAAATCGCCTTCCTCTTCCACCGGGGCCATACCCTGCACCGCTTCCATCAGTTTTTCCTGAAGGGCCTTCCCGTTTACACCGATCCCCACGAAAATCTCCAGGGGAATCATGGCTTCTCCTTCAATTCCGTTTATGGAGATGACAAAGTCACCGGTAATGGCATTCAGCAGATCCTCCATCTCCATTCCGGTGGCCATTTCCAGCTTGTTGCTAACCGTGTCCAGTTCGGGCGGAGCAAATTTGTCTATCATATTTTTTGCCTTCGTCAGGTCCACGGACCCGGCCAGACCCAGTAACAGGTTGCCTCCCGGGGCCATGTTCAACAAATCCTGGTTCAAAGCAGGCTTCATCACAAGAAATTCTTCAATGTTCTTTTCAACTTCCTCACTGAAATGGGTCTCCCCGTTAATATCCAGTTCCCCATCGGCAAAATCCACATAGATCTGGGCATAATTGTTATACAGGGTTACCGGTATATCTGGGATATCATCTTTCATTACCTTTCCGAGGACATCGAACAATTCATTGGACGAGATCCACACATTGAGGTCCTTCATCTTTCCCAGGAAGTCCTTGAAATCGACCAGGCTGGTTAAGGATTCCTCTTTCACCGGATCGAACATCTTATCCAGGGACCCTGTAAAGTAGGAGGTTTCAAATTCATCGTAATCTGGCGAAGCAAGCAAAATCATCTGTTTATGGTTCCAGGCAATGATTCCCTGATTGTCCGGCTGGATCCACGTGTAGGCATCGCCGGTCTGGAACTCATCCTGGATTCCCTCTTTGATTTTGCCGAGTGTGGTTTCGAATTTGTCCACATCCTTCATACCGGCGACCACTCCGATTACAGGGGCCGGTTCTTCCATTTTGACAAACACGTAAACATATTCATTCATCATGAGCCCGGTGCTCAGAGGGTTTTCATGGATTTGCTGCCATACCTCGCCTTTCACTTTTTCCTTGATGGATTCAAAGGTGTTGATC
>CAYRLP010000578.1:0-2575 GCA_964424935.1 uncultured Bacteroides sp. | reverse complement strand
GAGCAGGGTCCTACCGCTCAGATCCAGCACCTCCAGGCTTACCCGGCAGGGCAGGTCATCCCCGGCGTCCTCCATCAGGCGAAAGAAAAAGGAGCCCCGGTTGGGATTTGGGGAGATGGAAAACAAGGAAGGGATTTCATGGCTTGTAGCAGCCTTGGCCCCTACAGGCGCACCATCCAGGACCTGGTTGTCCGGATCTACCACCACTGCGGTAACGGCATAGGGGATCTGGAACTGGTATGTTTCCACGGACTCATCATGAAACACCCTTACGGTGGTATCCCCCTGTGCATGGATGATCCTGTACTCCATGGACATCTTGAACAGGGGAGTCTGTGTCGAGGAAGTGGACTGGGTGGAATAAAGGGTCAGGGTCCCTCCGTTCTGCTCCCAGCTGACTTCATAAATGGGATACCCCGCTCCGAAATACCACTGGTCGAAAAAATCCGTGAAATCCCTTCCGGTGGTTTCCTCCAGCACCTCCTTGAAGTCCAGTCCGGTGGCTACTCCATTGGCGTACCGGTCCAGGTAGTTCCTCAGCGTAAGGTAAAACAACTGGTCATCCTGCAGTTCAAAGCGGATCATATACAGCAGAGCCATCCCCTTGTTGTAGGAGAGGTTCCCGCTGAAAATGCGCGCATCGTTACCGGCTTCCTCTTCCGGTACATAAACCGACCCTTCGGGTTCGAGCAGGGCCCGGTTAAAACGGTACTCCCGCTCGCCATCGGCATACTCGGGCCCCAGTACCTCGGTGGCCATGTATCCCGCATAGGTGGCAAATCCTTCGTTGATCCATATATCCTGCCATGTGGCACAGGTCACATAGTCCCCGAACCAGGAATGGCCCAGTTCATGGGCAATCAGGTAGAATTCAAAATTCCCCATCCCGGTCAGGGTCTGGTGTTCCATTCCCCCGCCCCAGGGCCAAAGGTAGTGTCCGTATTTCTCCTCACTGAAGGGATAGGGACCGAAGCGGTCACAGTACAGCTCCATAATCGGCAGGGTTGCCATGATCTGGTCCCGGTAGGCTTCCAGGCAGCCGGGAGCATCGTAAAGAAAATTCTGAATGAATATAGGCCTGTCAAATCCGGCGGGTTGCACCTCCAGGTTGAATTCCTGGTAATCGGCTACGGCCAGGAAGATCAGGTAGAAGGCAATAGGATAGTGGGATTTCCACTCATGGCGCACTTTCCCGTTGGGGAAGTAAGTGGTCCCTGTATTGAGCCCGTTAGAGATCCCTTTCTGCCAGTAGTCGGTTGTTATGAATACATGGACCGAATCGGCTTTGTCGGACAGGACTTCCTTGCAGGGGAACCAGTCCTTGGCATAGAAGGGTTCCGAGAGGGTATAGGTCACCATGGTCCCCCATTCTCCACTCATATTCATTTGCATCCCCTCTCCCGTTTGTCCTCCATAATAAATCCTGGCAGAGATCAGGGCCCCCGAATCCCTGGGAGTGTCCAGGTCTATGTACAGTTCATCTTCAGTATGTGTGAACGGCTGTTCGGTTCCATCCACCTCTACCCGCTCCACATCCAGGGTCCGGTATAACTCAAGTACCAGCATGGAAAAGGAGTTTTCCCGCACTTCCAGCAGGATGTCCGTACTGCCGTCGATCTGACCCGGTTGGTCGCCCGTCTCCACGTCCAGCCCATAGAACTTCACATCATAAGATTCAAGTAAAGGATTGGAATTCAATTTGCCGGGCCAATTGCGATCCGCCTCCTGCTGTGCAGCAAAATGGCTCTCGCTGTAAGGGATCTGAACCAGGTCCTGACCCAGTGCATGGGTTCCGCAACCAGCTGCAAGCACCAGTATGAATAGGCCAATCCGGAATAGTGATCCCCGATTCTGCCGGATGGTGTTTCGCCTTCCATTCATGCTTAGAAGTTACAAAAAAATTAGACAAGGGATTACCGTGCCTTCATATGCCTTAGTCTGAAAGCCCAGGCTCCCGTGACAAAATAGAACAGGGTCAGGATCACCAGAGCCAGCATTTCGGGAAGGGTATCCCTCACCTCCAGGCCCCTGACCAGTACTTTGTTCAGCGCATCCACAGCAAATGTGGGTGCGAGGATATCATTAAGCATAACCTGGTGTTCCCCGATGAAAAACAGTCCCCCTCCCTGGATGGGGAAAGCTGCCCCGGTAAAGAACATCAGCAGGAAAAGCGGGAAGGTGCCTATGATGGCCACCTCCTTGACCGAGCGGCACATGGCCGCCACCAGAAGACTGAAGCTGATCATGGAAAGGGCCGTCAGCATGGAAATGAGCAGAATGAATCCAAGGGTTCCCGGAATCAGGGTATAGCCGAGGCCAATGGCTGTGAGCAGGGCCAGAACCAGGGAGGCAAACGCCACCAGGATCTGGACCAGCGAAAACCCCAGGAGATACTCCAGGGTGGTCAGCCGGGAGATACGGAGGCGTTCCAGGGTACGGGTTTCCGGTTCACGTACCAGGGCCGCTGAGGCTGAAAAGATGATCATGATGATGGAAAGGATCAGCAATCCCGGCAGATAAAGTTCAAAAGACGTGCGTGCTCCGGAAAATCCAAGCGTGGTCTCCTGCCATGTAA
>CAYRLP010000577.1:0-2584 GCA_964424935.1 uncultured Bacteroides sp. | reverse complement strand
GATCCATCCAGATGAACTATCATGGCCAGGATGGCGGCACCCATTGTAATCCGGGCAGGGTGATTTTTTACCAGGCGGAGGATTCCGTTGATGATCGGATCAAACATCCCCGCATCGGTAAGTACCCCGAAAAAAATGATGGCAAAAATAAACATGGCCGCCACGGGAGCAATATTCCGGATCCCTTTCACTGCAAAACTGAACGTTTCCATTCCGAATCCCGCTGCCAGCGCCACTATTATAGGTACAAGTATCAATGCACTAAGTGCAGAGACTTTCTTACTCAGGATCAGAGCCAGCAGTGCTATAATGGTAATGATTCCCGGAAGGGCCATGTGACTAAAAATGCGCGACAAATAAAGAAATGAAAAAAAAGCGGTGGTTCAAAATCCTTTCTTAAATCCTACATGGTCGATCAGAGGATGGATTCCATTTAGTACCTTTAAGGTGTCTCATATATTCACAAATGCTCATCCGATGAAAACTTACATCCACAGCCTTATTTTACTCGGGATCTTCCTGAGCGCCGGTGATGTTTACGGACAGGATAAAGGGAGTTGTGTT
Source organism: uncultured Bacteroides sp. (assembly GCA_964424935.1). Classification (GTDB taxonomy): domain Bacteria; phylum Bacteroidota; class Bacteroidia; order Bacteroidales. The sequence goes on along the minus strand of CAYRLP010000577.1, from coordinate 2,020 downwards.
ACCGATATGATCCTGTCAAGTTACTCCTCCAGGAATTTTAATTCCACCCCACTCACGAAGGATCAGATCAATCTGGTCCTGCAATGCGGAATCAAATCCCCAAGTGCAAGAAACAGCCAGCCCTGGAAATATACCGTTGTATTGGATAACAGTCTGGCCAAAAAAATTGTCCAGGATGCCTTACCCGGGAACGCTGTAATCGTGATTTCGGGTCCGGAAGTTGTTAACGAAGGAATGAATCCGGATATCGACTGTTCCCTGACTACGGCCTATATGTATGTTGCAGCACAGAGTCTTGGACTGGCTGCACATCTGTACACATCCCCTGTCCGGAATACTAATGAGAACCTGAAGGAAGAACTGGGGATTGCGGAAGGATACAGGGCCATAATTGTTTTGAAGATCGGGAATACGGACAGTTATGTGGATGGTATTTCATCGGCCTCCGCAAGAAATGACCTGCAGGAGGTGGTCACCTTCAAATAGCCGGGAATAAAATTCATGTCTTCATAGTCTAATAATTAGTGAACGGGGAAGAGAAAGTCCGGACACTGCGGGATGAAGATATCATCCTGCTGGTCAGGCGAGGTGATATCAATGCATATGAAGCGATCGTAAAGCGTTACGAGTCGTCCGTGGCAAACATTATCTATGGGATCCTTGGCAGTGTATCAAATGCTGATGACCTGGGACAGGAGGTATTCATCCGTGCTTACCGCGGACTCGGTCAGTTCAGATTCAGGGCGCAGTTCAAGACCTACCTGACCCGGATCACCATCAATGTCTGCAAGGATGCGCTGAGGAAAAATGAAGTGAAAACGGTTCCCATCCAGGAGCAGGTACTGATCAGCGATCAGTTGGTGATCGACGGACAGGAGGAGCGGGAGTTAAAGGAAGTGGTTCAACAGGCCCTGCTAAGATTGGACCGTGATCAGAGGATGGTGGTCGTGCTCAGGATCCTGGAAGGCTATTCCACCAGGGAAACAGCCGGCCTGCTGAAGGTACCCCAGGGAACGGTCCTGTCCCGTCTGTCAAGGGGACTGGAAAGGCTCAGGAAGATCCTGGAGAATGAGGAAACATTGAAACCATTTATAACCGGGAAGTCATTATGAAAGAGGATTTGAACAGGTTGATTGCTGATTCGGGATTTGAGTTCATACCCGGATTTTCCAAAAGGGTCATTCACGCCCTGAAGCACGCTATCCCGTTTAAGGATGCGTCCCAGCTTCTGACGGAACGGATCGGAAGAATGTTCTACTGGATCAATATCCCCACGGCAGCCGCACTTCTTGTGGTAATGCTGTTGTTCTTTCTGAACCATCGCAGGGAAAAGGAGCCGGAATATGCTTCGGGGGCTGAGCTGAGCGAATATGTATATGATTACTATGTTTCCAATTAATAAGAACTCTTCTATTATGATAAACCGCAGGGCTTTCATCTATTTAATCATTACTTTGCTCATTGGCTTCGCCCTGGGCCTGTTTTCAGGCGGGCTCTACCAACTACGCAAAGATGTCAAGAGGGAGCCCATGGCACCCCCGTTTACCATTGGGCCCATGCTGGCCAGGGATCTGCAACTGACTGATGTCCAGATGGACCAGGTTTCCGGGATCTTCCGGAGATATGAAAAAAAGGCGGAACAGCGAAGAGAAGAGATACGCGTACAGGTTGAAGAAGATCTGCAATCCCTGAGGCAGGAGCTTCTACCATATCTTAAAGATGAACAGATTCAGATCCTTGACAGGTGGATCGAAGGTCAGCCCCCTCCGGGACCCGGACCAACCCCCGGATCCCCGGAACCAGGAATGCATCCGCCCGATCAGGGACTTTACCCGCCACCTCCCGGTCCCCCTCCGGGACAGGGTCTACCACCCGGTGTGGCCCCTCATCCTCCAGGGCCGGCTGACCCGGGGATTAAGGACACACTTCCTATGAAATAGGAGCCTTAACGTACGGAGAACCATCCATGGCTTCCAGGTCCCGGCGATTTACCGGGACCCGGTAAGGGTATGTGGGATGT
>CAYRLP010000576.1:0-2587 GCA_964424935.1 uncultured Bacteroides sp. | reverse complement strand
AACATAAGGGTACCGAACACAAGACCGAGATCTACCTGAACGACGGGAAGGCCAGCTTTACTCCGGTACTTGTAGGTTCAGGTCATGAAATGCACCTGGGAGCCAGGTGTTTCGACCTGGACAGCGACGGGGACCGGGAGATCATAGGGGTGGGCTGGGATCGATACCAGGACCTGCATCTTTACCGCAATGATGCGCTCAGCAGAGCGTTTCGTTGGAAACATCTGTCCACCGTACAGGGGGATCTGGAGGTCCCCAATACCGGGGATCAGCAGACGGCGGCTGCGATATTTGACATGGACAGGGACGGAATCAACGAATTTTTCATCACCGAACGGACTACCGCGCCTTCGGTGGTGGGTTACAAATACGATGGGAAGGGATGGGACCGGTTTGTTGTGGATGACTCGCCCCAGCGCATTGAGGCCGGTTCCACCACCTATGATATTGACGGGGACGGGGACCTGGATGTGGTCTTCGGGGGCGAGGCTCAGTCCAACCAGGTATGGTGGTGGGAAAATCCTTATCCGGATTACCGGGCGGACCGGCCCTGGAAGAGGCACCTGATTAAGGACTCGGGGGCCACCAAGCACCACGACCAGTTGTTCGGGGATTACGACGGGGACGGCCGGATGGAACTGGCCTTCTGGAACCAGGGCGCCGGGAAGTTGTTCCTGGCAGAGATCCCTGAGCATCCTGCTGAAACCCGGGGAGAATGGCCCCGAAAGATCGTGTACAGTTACGGAATGGACAGCGAGATGGAACAGACCGGCCAGGCAGGTTATCCCGGCTGGAAGGGCACCAACGAGCAGGAAGGTCTCTTCGCCTGCGACATTAACGGGGACGGGATAGAGGATATCGTTGGAGGAGGACGCTGGTTCTCATATGATGGTCAGGGGGGTTACTCGGAGAACATTATTGATGCCTCCTATACTTTCACACGCTCGGTGGCCGGTCAGTTTATCGAGGGGGGCAGGCCCGAAGTGATCCTGCTGGCAGGGGACGGCCATGCCCCCATGTACCTCTATACCTGCAACGAACAGGGCACCTGGGTGAGGAAGATGCTGATCCAGGAAGTGATTGACGGGCACAGCATCGATGTACTGGATTTCAACGGGGACGGCCACCTGGACATTTTCTGCGGGGAAATGAACCTGGGTGGCAATCCGGATGCCCTAATACGCGTCCTGCTGGGAGACGGGAAGGGAAATTTTGTCCACCACCTGGTTGCCAGGGGCTACGGTACCCATGAATCCAGGATTGCGGACCTGGACGGGGACGGGGATTACGACATACTTTCCAAACCCTATAACTGGGAAGCTCCCCGCCTGGATATCTTCCTCAATGAAACGGGAAAATAAAACAGCATGAAAGCCTCATGAAGCAGCTGTATCTCCTGATCCTGATCTTCCTCCCGGCATCCTGTGGAAGCAGCAATCCTCAAGGCAAGGATGGCGGTGACATCCATATTGAAAAGACCCTTTATGAGGGCCGTCCCCACTTTCTGGTCCGGACCCTCGCTGCAGCATATTATTTCGATATACAGGGCGGTGGATTCTCACGGATCTTCGACTGGGAAGGAAATGACTGGATCAATTTCATCATGGAACCCTGGGATACGTATCCGGCTTCAGCAGCTTCTTCTTACCGTGGCCTTCCCAATCTGATATATCAGGGGGAGGACGATGGAGCCGGGCATCCCGGGCACAATAGATGCACCTCCAGGGCCGAATCCAACAAGATTATCAGTGAATCGGTGAGCGGCCAGTGGCTTTGGAGCTGGGAATTCCACAACGATTATGCTGTTCTTGATATGATCCGGACCGATCCGGACCGGTCTTACTGGTTCCTGTATGAAGGAACCCCGGGAGGGAGCTTCAGCCCGGAAGAGAGTTATTTCGGAACTTCCGAAGGGGGACCTTTCCCCTGCGCGCAGGACTACTACAAGGGGAATATGCTCCGGGGCCGTTTCCGGTGGATCTATGCAGGGAATAACCGTGCCCCCTGCACCTTATTCTTTATCCAGAAACAGGAAGATGAAGTCCCGGACATCATCTCCATCCTGGGCAATACAGAAGCCGGTCTGGACAGTCCCGACGGGATGACAGTTTTCGGGTTCGGAAGGGGACCCGATGCCACCCCCCTCCTGAAGGGTAAACAATGTTTTGTAATCGGATTTTATCCGGAACAGATCGGGGATACTATCACGCACCATGAACTTGGGAGATACATCCAAACCAGCTTCCTGGAATGAATCAAAGCACCATAAACCTGAATTTGAGAATGATGAGAAGACTGACCAAACTGATTTACTGCTGCCTGCTGGCACTCCTGTCTGCAATTTCCTGCTCCACATCCCCTGAACGGCCCAACATCGTATTTATCCTTGCCGATGATATGGGGCACTCCGATGCGGGGTGCTACGGAGCTGAAATCCTGAAAACACCGAATGTGGATGCCCTGGCTGCCGGGGGACTCCGCTTCACCAATTTTTACAACACGGGCCGTTGCTGGCCCACTCGGACCAGCCTGCTCTCGGGATATTATCCCCACCAGGTCCTGTCAGACCCAATGCCCGGGGTCGATT
>CAYRLP010000575.1:0-2593 GCA_964424935.1 uncultured Bacteroides sp. | reverse complement strand
CGCTGTGCCTCGATCTCCACCTTCTGGTCCTCAATCTCCCTGGTACGCTCCTTCACTTTGATTTCCAAAACCCGTTTCTCTTTGATCAGCTGCCGCTCCCGGTACTTGAAGGTCCCGTAGATCAGGGCCAGGCCACTGAGCACTTCCAGCAGGATGAACCAGAAGGTTTTCCAGAAAGGAGGCTTGATGGTGAAGGCAAAACTGGCCTGGTGCTCCACTTCCACTCCATCCGGGTTGAAGGCTTTCACCCGGAAAGTGTAGTGTCCGTTGGGTAGACGCATGTAGGGAGCCGAACGCTTGTTTCCCAGAGCCGACCAGCCCTCGTCAAAGCCTTCCAGATACCAGGAGAAGCTGTTCCGGGAAGGAATGGTGGTGTGGATCCCGGTAAACTGGAACTCCAGCGAGTTCTTGCTGTACGGGAAGGTCATTTCATCGGGGAAGATGCCTCTGATGCCGTATCTTCCTTCCTCGTATACTGTGCATGGCACCCCGTCGACCAGGGGTGGGAAAAGCACCAGTTCGGGTGGACTGGAATCCTTGACATCGTACCGGGGATCATAATGAACCAACCCCTCCACCGTGCCGATCCAGAATTCCCCGTTTACTCCTCTGGAGATAGCCCTGGAATAGGTTTCCAGGGGATAGAACCCTTCGTCATAACCGTAAAGATCCACCTCCCCCGTCTCCACATTCAGCACATTGATCCCCATGTTGGTTCCGATCCAGAGGGAAACACTGTCGGCAAACTCCACGAAATAGGTGGAATTGGAAATCAGTCCGTCGGTGGTATTGTAGTTCATAATGGCATCAGGCAGGCTGGGATCGATCCGGGAGATCCCCCTGCTCTTGGTGGCCAACCAAAGGTTATCCCGGGAATCGCAGGTAACGTCAAGATAGACCGTCGAAGCCACCCCATCCTTTTCGGTGTAATTCCGGATATGCTGACCCGTGAGATCGAATAGGGAGAGCCCCCCTTCCGTGGCACAGCAGACCACCTTACCCATTTGCATAAGGCTGTTCACCTGCAGGTTCACCAGTCCCTCCTCGAGCCCCAGCACCCGAAAGAAGCCATCCTCCAGGATGTGGATCCCGGAATCGGTTGCACACCAGAGTGTTCCTTCTTCGGTATATAACATGCTGTTTATTGTGGCTTTAAGTCCGGCTTCTTCAATAGATCGACCATTGAAATAGAGGAGTTTGAAGTCTGTTCCAATAAATATATGGTGGCTTCTGTCTTCAGCAAAGCAAAGCAGACTCAGGTCTGGACCAAATCCCTCTGCCTCAGTAAAAGTAACGACCCGGTCTCCCTGGATATACTGCAGGTAATTATCGGTGCCCAGCCAGATCCTCCCCCTTGAATCGTTGTATACGGACTGGACTGTATTACTGAGCAGCCCCATATCGGTGTCGTAGATCTCAAAAATGGCCCTTCCGTATTTGGAAACACCACCCTGTGTGGCCATCCATATATTGCCGAAGCGATCCTCGAACAGGGTGTTCACGATATCGTTGACCAGGTTGTTGGCAGTTGTGTAATGCTTGAAAGTGTTATGATCCAGCAGCCATACTCCGTTGTCAAACTCCCGGATCCAGAGCCGGCCACGGCTGTCCTCGAACAGCTCTCTGGCCAGGGGTTTCTCTTCGTAGGGGGTGGGGACCCGGTGAAATCTCCCGGATTCATATACAAAAAGACCTTCCATATAGGTCCCGCACCAGATCTTTCCCTGACTGTCTTTGAGCATGCTCAGCACAATCTCATCCTCCAGTCCCTCCTCTACGCCCAGCCAGTGTTCTCCTGCCGGGTCTCTTACCAGGATCCCCATCCCCTGGGTAGCATACCAGATCTCCCCCGGGGATACTTCGATAATATCCCGGACAATCTCCTCCTGGGGCATTTTTTCCCAGGTATAGGGGTCGGTGAAAATGGTGATCCCCGGTTTGGAAAAGGTGGCCACGTGCACCCGGCCCCACGAATCCACGAAAACATCCTGTATGTTGTTGTCGGTCAGGCAATTATCCCTGGAATAGTTCAGTATAGTATCGGATGTGAGGATGGAAAGTCCATTTCCATAGGTGGTCCAGGACCAGATGTTCCCCTTCAGGTCTTCGGTCATCCCATCCACCTGGTTATCGACCAGACCGTCTTCCACCGTATAGCTCTCAAAACCGGTTCCATCATACACTCCGATCCCTCCCTGGGTTCCGAACCAGATCCTTCCCTCCCGGTCCACCAGCAGGCAATTGACCTCATCATCCGGAAGCCCGTTGTCGATGTGAAAGTGCTCATAGGTATATCCGTCATACCGGGTCGCTCCTGCCTGGGTGGCAAACCATATATAGCCCTGGCGATCTTGTGTCACATCATTCACGAAATTCTGGGGAAGTCCGGTTTTCAGGGTAAGGTTCTCAAAGGCAACTTTTTGCGCATGAAGCATGTTTGGAAACACAAGAGCCAATCCTAAACAGATGAGTCCTGCAGGTAGGCTATGAAAGAATCTTTTTCTAACTTGCATCGCCAATCTTATACTCCATTAATTTATGAAAAAATACCTCCAACCTCTGGTCCTGCTATTGTTCATAACCGGATGTACCC
>CAYRLP010000574.1:0-2604 GCA_964424935.1 uncultured Bacteroides sp. | reverse complement strand
ACCTACTCTACCTGCTGGTCATCAACATGGTGGTACTTTCCCCCTTTATCCTGCGAACCCAGAAATACCAGGAGGCCATTTCCAGGAAACATGCGCTCCTGGAAGGATACGCCCGCCTGCTAAAGCAGATCGCTGCTACCCCTTTTGAACATCCCGAACTGAAGCACCTTCAGCTGAAGGCCAGGGAAGGAATGCGAAACGTGGGCGGGCTTTCGAAGTTGCTGCAGATCTTCGACCAGCGGCTCAATATGTTCCTTGGATTCCTGTTAAACGGCCTGTTCCTTTTCGATTTTATCATGCTGTTCCTGCTGGAGCGATGGAAGCGGATGCACCGGCAGGAGATCATGGAGTGGATCGAAATTACCGGGCGGATCGACGCACTGATCAGCCTGGCGGGATTTGCCTTTAACCACCCGGATTTCGGGATGCCCGAATTTGACGCGGATGAGGGACATTTGGAGATGCGCTCACTGGGCCATCCGCTGATCCCTGCGCACAGAAGGGTGAACAACGACCTGGTCATCACCGGCGAGAAGATCGTAGTAATTACCGGGGCCAATATGGCAGGGAAATCCACCTTTCTGCGCTCCATGGGAGTAAACCTGGTCCTGGGCTATGCCGGTTGTCCCGTTTGTGCTTCCACATTCCGCTGCTCTTACATGGGACTTCATTCCAGCATGCGCACGGCCGATTCACTGAAAGATGAAGAGTCCTATTTCCTGGCGGAGATCCGTAAACTGCAGCGGATCGTCCGGCAGATGGAGCAGGGAAAGCCTATGGTGATTCTGCTGGATGAGGTTCTGAAAGGGACCAATACTACCGATAAGAAGCTGGGCTCCGTGGGCCTGATCCGTAAATCCCTGAACTACCCGGTCCGCTGCCTGATCGCCACCCACGACCTGAGCCTGGGTGAGCTGGAAAAGGAGTATCCGGAAAAGGTGGTGAATTACTGTTTTGAGAGCTATATTCACGGGATGGAACTGAGCTTTGACTACACCATCCGGAAAGGGATCGCAACCAATATGAACGCCTCCTTCCTCATGAAAAAAATGGGAATTACGGATTAATCCGCTGCCTATGAACGACCTGTCCGATCCGTATATCCACGCTGAACCAGTCTCTGCCGTTGAGCGCCTAATTACCGGATTTTCGGACCTGGCCTGGGGCACCCCCCTCCTGGTTCTGCTGCTCGGAGGAGGTCTCTTCTTTCTGCTCTATTCCCGGATGCTCCCCATCAGGCACTTCCGCCACGCCGTCTCCATTCTGCTGGGGAGGTATGACGACCCAAACGAACCCGGTCAGATCAGTCACTACCAGGCCCTCTCCACGGCCCTGGCAGCCACGGTGGGGATGGGGAACATCACCGGGGTGGCCCTCGCGATTACCATGGGCGGACCCGGAGCCATATTCTGGATGTGGGTCAGTGCCCTGCTGGGCGTGACCACCAAATACTTTACCTGTACCCTGGCAGTGATGTTCCGGGGCAGGGACTCCCGGGGCGAGTTGCAGGGGGGACCCATGTATGTGATTGTGGAAGGCCTTGGCAGGAACTGGAAACCCCTGGCGATCTTCTTCTCCCTGATGGGCATGATCGGAGTACTTCCCATGTTTCAGGTCAACCAGCTTACCCAGGTGGTCCGGGACGTGGTGCTGATCCCCAACCATGTGGAAGCCGGATTCCTGTCCAACCTGATCTCCGGACTTCTGGTCGCCCTGCTGGTGGGGATCGTACTGTTCGGGGGTATCCGGCGGATCGGCCGGGTCACCGGACGCCTGGTTCCCGTCATGGTGGTCCTTTATGTGGTTCTGGTCCTGTACATCCTCTTTTCCAACGTACAGAGCATCCTGCCCAGTTTTTCCCTGATCTTCCACGATGCTTTTCATGCGGATTCCGTGCTGGGGGGATCTCTGGGTGCCCTGGTGATTACCGGGGTGAGACGGGCCGCCTTCTCCAATGAAGCGGGCATCGGGACCGCCCCCATGGCTCACGGTGCCGCCAAAACCAAGGAACCGGTCAGGGAGGGGCTGGTAGCTATGCTGGGGCCGGTTGTGGATACCATCGTGGTCTGCACCATGACCGCCCTGGCCCTGATTATGACCGGAGTCTGGAATACAGGCGAATCGGACGGGATCACCATGACCGCGGATGCCTTTGAACTGAGCATGCCCGGCATTGGTGCCTACCTGCTCACCCTCTGTGTATTTGTTTTTTCGCTTTCCACCATGCTCTCCTTCCCCTATTATGGCACCAAATGCTTTTCATTTATTTTCGGTGCAGGGCACAGCTATCTTTACAAGTGGTTCTATCTTCTTACCATTCCTGTGGGGGCCACCGCCACCCTGGGAACGGTGGTCGGTATATTTGACGGTGCCTACGCCTTGATGGCCTTCCCTACCATGATCTCGGCCCTTTTGCTTTCTCCCCACGTGCTCAGGGCTTCCAAAGATTATTTCAAGCGTTTGAAAACTCATCAGGAACATGGAAAAAATAAAGAATTGGCTTAATGACTATCGGATCGTTCTGTTGTTCGTTCTGGCCAAGCTGGTGGCTCATGTGTTAACGGCCACAAATTATGGCCTTCACCGGGATGCCTATCTCTATCT
>CAYRLP010000573.1:0-2608 GCA_964424935.1 uncultured Bacteroides sp. | reverse complement strand
CTCCTGCATTGGAAGCGGGTGAAAATTTCCCTGTCCGTCCCCCCGAAGCAGCAACCCGTTCAGGGCGTCGTAGCGCCCTTCACGGATCTCGTTCCCGAAATCGTTTCCCGTAAGCAGGATATCCGGAAGTTCGTCCCCTGTAAAGTCTCCCGTGAGAATGGCAAATACCGGGGCCAGCTGTGCTTCCGGAGGAAGAGGAGTAATTTTAAATTCCCCATTCCCCAGGTTCTCCACATAGCTGGACATCTGGAAATTTGCCTTCAGAAGGAGCCGCGTTGCATCCGGAAGCCTGTTCATCACCTCCTCGATGGGAGCCCGGCCAAAGGCTTTGTGTTCCGGGTATAATTCATTGAACCTGTTCAGCTGTTTCCCCATATCGATTCGTCCGAAAAAAGGAAACTCTGTAAGTTCATCCTCTTCGTTGGTGTAGTAGGTGGTCGGAATCAGATCCAGGTCGTTATCGTTGTCATAGTCCCCCACATAGAGGCTGACCGGGAACTGTTCACTGGTCCGGATCAGGGAGTTACTCCCCAGATTACCGGCTACATAGTCCACATCCCCGTCCATGTCGAAGTCGCCGGATGCCAAACTGTTCCACCAGCCAACAGCCTGATCCCCCCCGATCAGGATGCTTTCATTAAACGTTCCCTGGTCATTGATCAGCAGGGTCAAAGGCATCCATTCACCGGCCAGAAGAAGATCCGCCCAGCCATCGTTATCGAAATCCGTCCACAGGGCATCACTGATCAAGCCGATCTCATTCAGTCCCGGTGCAATCCTGTCATTCCCAATACTGAACTTCCCCGAACCGTCATTAATTAGCAGTTGACTGTTCACCGGCAGGGGATAACAGGCCGGACGCACCCGTCCTCCCACGAACAAGTCCAGGTCCCCGTCCCTGTCAAAATCTGCCGCCTTTACACAGGATCCGCTGGACAGAAAGGAGGGAAGGGCATCCACAGCTTCTATAAATCTGCCCTGCTCGTTCAGAAAAAGCCTGTCCTGATAGGAGGAATCGCTGATATCAAATTCGTAACCCCCGCTTACCAGGTAGAGGTCCTCATCCCCGTCCCTGTCTGCATCAAAAAACAGTACCCCCAGTTCTTCCTCCCGTTTATTCTCACCTTCAAGGCCCGGCAGCAGGTCGCGTTCCTGAAAGGTTCCATCCGCCTGTTGCAGGAAGAACCTCCCCTTGTTAAACCGGGAGCCCCCCAGGTAAAAATCCTCCAGCCCGTCCCCGTTCACATCACCTGCAGCCATCCCCGGTCCCAGCTGGGAAAGTTTATGAAGCAGCAGGGGCTGGATGTTGTAATCGATGAAATCGCTTTCCGGATGGATATAATCCAGGCCCCTCTCCCTGCTGACCTCCCGGAAGATATGGACCGGATCGGGTGAGGGTCTGCTTTCTACCTCTACAGCGTTTTTATAATCCAGGGTCAGTTCCTGATTGACCTGCACCCCATGTAGCACCTCTGTCTTCCCTCCCGGCCATTCCACACGGAGGGAGTCCAGAAGCTCCACCGGACCCAGTCCGAAATGGGCCCCCATCTGCGAGGAAGCATGGTATCCCCGGTAAGGGGTACTCTCCCACATCTGCTGGTGCCCCTGATAATAAATCTCAATAATGGCGCCCAGCCCGTTCAGGTTCTGCTTATCGCCCTTCAGATTGACCTTCAGCCAGTTTGTATCCTCCCGTTTTTGCTCTACAAGCATGTTACGGAATACAAAAACACTGTCATCGATGTTGTTGATCACGTAATCCAGGTCCCCGTCATTATCCAGGTCCCCGTAGGCGGCACTGGATGAAAAAGAGGGTTCCGTGATCCCCCATTCCTCTGAGACCTTTGAAAACCAGGGAATGCCTCCCTCTGTAGTCAGCTGGTTTTTGTAGGCATAATTATTCAGTTTGACCGATGGAATGAGCTGCAACGGCACGTTCCGTTCCATGAAATTGCCCCGCATGGTCATAAAATCACTGAAATCATGATCTGTAATATCCTTTGGAAAGCCGTTGACGATAATGATGTCCCGGAACTGGTCATGGTCGAAATCCGCCAGCATGGGGGTCCAGCTCCAGTCCGTGGCATGGATCCCTGCATACAGGCTCACATCGCTGAACAGAAGCTTTCCTGTATCAGGTCTCTTCCCCAGGTTGAGCTGCAACATGTTACGGACATGCTGGTAGGTATACCCGAAGCGTTCATTGTTCAGATAGGAGACGTAGTTGTAGGGCTGCAGCATGGCCTTGCGCCGAACGTTGTCCTCGGGCAGCATGTCCAGTACGAAAATATCTGCCAGTCCATCGTTGTTCATGTCGGCCACATTCATCCCCATGGAAGAATAGCAGGTATGCTTGAGATACTCCCCTGCACGGTCCGTAAAGGTCCCGTCCCTGTTATTCATAAAAAGCATATCCGGGGAGTTGTAATCGTTGGATACATAGACGTCCTTCCATCCATCCCGGTCGATGTCCACCACATTCATGCCCAGGGAGAACCCTCCTCTCAGGATTCCTGCCTGCCTGGATACTTCCCGGAACACCGGGTGCCCCTGGATGGTATCAGAGAGATTTTCATAAAAGCGGTCTGCATTGACCTCTGCCCTGGGA
>CAYRLP010000572.1:0-2613 GCA_964424935.1 uncultured Bacteroides sp. | reverse complement strand
AAGCTTCAGCAACTCGGACTCCTTGGTCGTCAGTTTCTGTTCCACGCCATGGCCGGTAAGAATCTGCTTATTTGCATCAAACGTAAAGGAGCCAATTTCCCAGTGCTCTTTGTCACTTCCCTTGCTTCCCTTGGTTCTCCTAAGGATCGCTTCAATCCTGAACAAGAGCTCCTCCATGCTGAAGGGTTTGGTCATGTAATCGTCGGCTCCACGGGTAAACCCTTCCAGTACATCCTCTTTCATGGATTTGGCCGTAAGGAAAATTATGGGAATGCTGCTGTTCAGGATACGGATTTCAGAAGCCAGGGTGAAGCCATCCTTAACAGGCATCATAATGTCCAGCAGGCAGAGGTCGTAATGAAACTGTTCAAAATGTCGGAAGGCCTTCTCGCCATTCGTAACCCAATCCGTTTCATAATTTTTAGCCTGCAGGTACTCCTGAAGCAGGGACCCCAGGTTTTCATCGTCTTCAGCCAGCAGGATCCGGCTTTTAATTTCATTCATTGATCTTCCTGTTATGATTCCTTCTCCAAAGGTAATTGAATATCGAACCGGGAGCCCTTATTGAGCTCACTTTTTAATTTAATGGTTCCTCCATGCTCCTCAACAATCAGCTTCACATAGCTTAATCCCAGCCCGAATCCCTTCACATTGTGAACATTACCGGTATGCACCCTGTAGAACTTATCAAAAACGCGCTTCTGATCTTCCTTGCTGATTCCAATACCGTTATCTTTTACGGAGATAATAATGGAGTCGTTTTCATTCCAAGTGGAAATGGTGATCTCGGGATTCCGGTTGGTATATTTCATGGCATTCTCCATGAGGTTGGAAATCACATTGGTCAGGTGCATGACATCTCCCCTTACCACCGTTCGTTCTGCATCCGGCTGAAACCCCAGCTTCCCATCCCGCTTATCCATCTGCAGGAGGAAGTTCTGAGCCACGGTTTCTACGATATCGTGCATATCCACAGGTTCAATTTTCAGTTTCAGTTCCCCATGGTCGAAAACAGCCATCTGAAGTACACGTTCCACCTGGTATCCCAGCTGTCTGCTTTCTGTATTGATGATCCGGGAGATCTGGCCCAGGTTCTTCTGTTCATCGGGAATGGACCGGTCGCTGAGCATCTGGGAGGCCAGGCTGATGGTCGAAATGGGTGTTTTCAGCTCGTGGGTCATGTTGCCGACAAAATCGTTTTTCATCTCTGAAAGTCGTTTCTGTTTGAACATGATGTAGAGCGTGAGGCTGAACATGAGAATGATGAACAGAGTGATTATCAGGGAGGAGGCACCCATCATTCCCATGGACTGACGAAGAAGCTTACGTTCATCCGGAAAATAAACACTGATGTAGGTGGAACGATTGAATACGCTGTGGGGAAAGAGGGGCCTTCGGAAATACCTGCATGATTCATATTCATTGAAATCTCCAGAACTGTATATGGGCGGGTGGCCCATTTCATATACTGCATATTCATAAGGGATCTCAACCCCGCGGGAGGCCAGTTTTTCAGACAGGGAGTGTTCAATCTGTGCGGCAGAAATACTACGCAGGATCTGTCCCTCTTCCATAAGCATTTTTTTGACCACATGATCCACGAAAAATTCCTGCCTTTCCACCTGTTTTTTAAGTTCCCTGCGAACCAGATCCGGATTCATGGCATTTACCAGTATGGTATCGTGCAGGTAAGGATCCTCACCTACGATGACCAGGAGCGAATCGTTGATCATTCTGACCATCTGGTTCACCAGGGAAACGTCGGGTGGGGTGTAGAGGAAGGTCACGCTATCCCCAGCCGGGACTCCCGATTCAATGGATACTTCCATCTGGCTTTCCGTTTGGTCATAGGCGCTCCGGGTGTCAATATGGAAATTCCAGACAGCCTGGCTCTGGTACTGAATCACGGGGGGCTGAATCTCATCCAGAATGGAGAGTACCGTCTCATTCTGCACCAGTTCCTCTGAAATATCCGACAATACACCGTTGACCACCAGTCCAAGCTGGTGTTCGTTTGCCTCCAGGGAAGTCCTGATCCAGTAGGCCTGAACCAGGATCAGGGCCACCATCGCCAGGGCAAGGAACAGGGATACTATCCAAAGAATAGTCCGGCTCATGGCTCAAAGATAGGTCACCTCATCGGTTCATTCAGAGTGTTTTAACATTCTTTAACTTCCTTTAAACCAAACTAACGATATTCTGAAATAGATTTGTTCCCAACATGAGCTATAAACCGATGAATAGAAGAATTTCCTTATGGGTGCTGACAGGCACCGCACTGCTGCTACTGTCCACCGGGCTCCTGGCACAGGAGAAAACCGAGGTCACCATCCAGGTAAAAAAGAACGGGGAGGTGATCAAAGACACCACATACCAGTTTGATAATGCTTCCGAAGCGAAGAATGCCCTGAAAATGATGGAGATTTTGAGTGTAGATGGATCCCATATGGGGAAGTATCAATACAACTATACCATGTCTCAGGCGGATAGCGGTAAACTCAAAACGATGGTCTTTATCTCTGAGGATGGCGAACATACCAAAATCACCGAGTTACAGGGAGACTCCCTGGTATGGATCAAGGAGGGGGACGACCTTGATTTCCATGGTGAACA
>CAYRLP010000571.1:0-2620 GCA_964424935.1 uncultured Bacteroides sp. | reverse complement strand
CCAGGTAGGCAATGATTCCACCAATCACGGCTGCAATGAACATCAACCAGAGGTAGGAACGCGAAACCAGGGTGACGATCTGATCTGTTTCAGCACCGAACACTTTCCTGATGCTGATCTCCCTGGTCCGGGTCCTCGTAGTGTATGTGGCCATTCCCAGCAGACCAAAACTGGCTATAATGATGGCCAGCAGAGCCGTAATACCCACGGTATACATAATATCCTCAAAGAAGGAGTAATAGTATTTAATTCTGCCATCTATGAAATCACCGTCAAGATCGTGGTTTGGATCAATCTTGTTCCAGGTCTTCTCCAGTTTACCCAACGTGGCCGTAATATCATGAGAATCCATCCTCAGGAAAGCATGACGGTAACTGGCGGGAACATATCTCAGCAACATGGGTCTCAGGTTAAGAAACAGTGCCGCATACTGGTAATCCTTAATGATCCCGATGATTTCGACCATGGTCGAATCATCCAGGATCAAGGTGGTCCCCACTGCTTCCTGCGGACTGCCCAGCCGGAACTGTTCAACGGACATCTCGCTGGCGATCACAAATTTCTCATTCTCTGTACTCATGTTCTGAGGGAAGTTCCTGCCTGCAATTAACTCCAGCCCCATGGTTTCAATGGTTTGCTCATCTGCTGCAAAATAATGGGCTTCATATTTTTCGTCTTCCGCATGCAATCTCACGTCAACACCCCAGATATTGCCTTCAGCCGGAACATGAGAGGATGCACAGATGCTGACCACTTCGGGGAGCTGGCTGAATTCCTCTTTGACCTTCTGGTAATCTTTCCCCTGCAGGTTGATATCATAGAGCAACTCTGAATCGAATCCCAGCTCGGCATTGATCATAAAGTTCATTTGTTTGTAAATCAGCAGAATGGATATAATAAATACCATGGAGAACACAAACTGGGTGACCAGCAGTATTTTTCTGAGCACAATGCGGCTGAAGAACCTGATGTTGGTGATGCCCTTCAGGACCGATACCGGTTTGAAAGCAGAGATCACAACGGCAGGAAGAGCCCCGGAAAGTAAACCGGTTATGAAAGAAAAAAGGAGGAACCAGAGATAGATACGTATATTTTGCTCGGGCCTGATTTCAAGCAGTGACATCATTTGCATCCCTGAGAAGGCTGGCAGGAGAAATTGCAGGAAGACAATCGACAGAAGCAGTGAGATCAAGGCCAATACCACCGCCTCAACAAGGAACTGGATGATCAGCTGGTAGCGGAATGCACCGAAGGATTTTCTTACACCCACCTCTTTTGACCGGAGCATGGAACGGGCGATCGAAAGGCTGGTATAGTTAAATGCTGCCGAGATAATGATCACCAGGGCCAGTCCGCCCAGGAACAAAATGACAACTTTAGGCAGAAAGACCCCCAGTTCATTGCCCAGCAGAGGCCCTGGGACGATCTTTGTGAAGGGCTGGAGATAGAATGAGTAATTGGTTTCCTTGTTGCCGCTGTACTCCTCAATACTGATCCGGTCCAGGATCTGCTGTATGGAAACCAGGTCTGCATCTTTATCAAGGAGAAGATAGATCCAGCTTCCCCAGCCTGTTTGCCAGTTATCCACGAACCTTGGTTCATCTCTTTTCCGGTCGATGATCTCCAGTGTGGAGAGGGATATGAGGGCTTCAAACTGAATATGGGATTTGTGTTTCGTTTCGGCTACCACCCCTTTCACTTCATAGGCCTGCGCTGTATCGATCTCGATAAACTTTCCCACAGGATCCTCATCACCAAAAAACTTATGAGCGGTTTCCTGGCTCAGCACCATGGTATAAGGCTCATCCAGGATCTTCTCCCTGGATCCGTTCTGCAACTGAAAATCGAAAAGGTCAAAGAATTCTGAGCTGGTATACAGGCCATTTATCTCCAGTCGGGTATCTCCATACAATCCCTCTCCTCCAAATGAACTGTTCAGAATAACAACCTTCTCGGCAACGGCATAATGATCTCTCAGCTCAATGCCCAGGGGATATGGGTTGGATGCTATTTTCAGGGGGATATTATCCAGGCTGTCCACCTGTTGTACCCGGTAAATCCTGTCCGCTTTGCTATGCATTGTATCGTAGGAATACTGGTCCTGGAGGACTACAAGAATGATCATACAGACTGACAAACTCAGAGAAAGCCCCAGAATATTAATTAATGAGAATCCTTTGTATCTGAGGACATTCCGTAAGGCCGTTAGCAGATAATTCTTGATCATTGGGGCAGCGGATATGTTGGCCCTTTTCAGGGTCCAGTCATTAGACGTTGATGCAGAAGATTCGTTACAGGCGAGCCTGATTTCTTCGGCATAAACTCAAAAAACAGATACCTACAGCCATTTCTTCTTTCTGAAATAGATGAGCAGTCCGATTATCAGACACACCACTACGATCCAGAAGATCAGATAACTGTATTTAAAGCCCAGCTCGGGCATGTACTCGAAGTTCATTCCGTAAATACCGGCAATAAAGGTAAGCGGGATGAAGGTGGAGGCAAAGACGGTCAGCACCTTCATGACCTCGTTGATCCGGTTATTGACGTTGGTACTGTATATATTCAGGTGATCCGAGATCATTCCGCTGTACAGTTCGATGGCTTCGGTCGCCTGGGT
>CAYRLP010000570.1:0-2621 GCA_964424935.1 uncultured Bacteroides sp. | reverse complement strand
CTCGCCGTATGGAGTGTTGTTCGTATAGGTGACGTACTCCAGCTCATCCACCGGTTGGGGTTTGAAGATGATATGCTTGTAACCCGGCTCCTTCGGATCCGCCTGCATGCCGGCCAGGTTCCTGTAGAACCAGACCAGTCCGCCCCCGAACATGGGATGGTTGTGGGAACCCCCCTCGTCCCAGCGTTCCCGGGTGGTGGTGGATCCCAGCTCGATCCAGTGCCCGTAACTGGGCTCGGTCCGCTTGTCCATGGCCTCATAGGCCAGCTGCTGCAATCCGTTTTCGGCCAGCACCTCGAAAAAGAATCTTGTTCCAATGATCCCCGTATCGAGATGTCCGCCGGTGACCCTGAGCCCTTCTTTCAGTGCGGCCACAACCTGTTCATACTGTTCATCGGGCACCCCCATTTTCAATGCAAGTATATTCCCCCCTGCATCTCCGTAGGATCCTTTGTCAGGATCATAGAACCTAAGCTGGAAAGCTTCTTTCGTCTTTTCGGCGATCTGGCGGTACGTTGCAGCCTCTTCATCCAGGCCCAGGATCTCGGCACTGTTTGCCGTGATCCATGCACAGTACCATAAATAGAAGGTATGTACCATTTCATCCGGGATGAAGTCCCCGGGGGGTACCCACTCCCCCAGGTTGAACCATCTCAGGACGTTCCCGTTCCTGCCGGTACGCTGAGAATACATGATCCCGTCCTCATCCACCCAGGTCTGCATGTACCGTACATACCCCTTCATTCCCTCGTAGTTGTCCTCCAGGACGTCCAGTGAACCGTAATGCACATAGTATTGCCAGGGCATCACGCAGATGGCTGCCCCCCAGGCAACACCTCCGCCGCAACCCGGCTGCCAGGGGGCACCATTGGGAACATATCCCGTCTCCACAATCTGTGCCCCCATGATGTCCTGGATCCATTTGTGGTAAAAATTCTTTGCATCGTAATTGTGCAGGACCGTGATACAGTCAATCTGGCCGTCCCCGGTATAGGGCGAACGCTCCCGGTGGGGACAGTCGCTGGCAATCCCCCCGTGCATGTTATCGGTCTGACTCCTCCGCCAGATGGTGTTGATCTGGTTGAACAGCTGATTGGAGGTTTCAAAGGTGGCCGACGGTTCAATATAGGTATTTACTGCTTCTGCGGTCAGGTGTTCGGGTTTCAGTTCTCCCGGCCAGTTGGTGATGTCCACCCCACTGAATACAAACCAGTTGAAACGCGGGGCATAGTTCTCCGGGCCTTCCCCTTTGAAGGTGTACCAGTTCTCTCCGGAATACTGGTTTCCATTGAATTCCATATGGATCTTCTGACCCTCCGGTCCCTCCACATCATTCAGTCGTACCCAGCCGGAGATCTCCACTCCGAAATCCACAGAGTAGTGTCCCTCGCCCAGTTTCTCTATGGAGACCGGATCCAGTCTTTCGGTCACCTTATCCGGATGGGCAGTATGCGCCACCATCCTGCCTTCAGGTGCCTTTCTCAGAACGACCTGTTCCCATTCACTGTCATCGAATCCCTCCGAGCACCATCCTGGTTGCTCCAGTCTTGCGTCATACTCTTCCCCGTAAAATACCATATTCATCTGGATAGGACTCCGGGATGCCTTCCAGCTTTCATCGCTGACTACCACCTGCCTGGTCCCATCCGTGTATGTCAGCTCAAGCTGGCAGAGGAACCTGGGAGATCCATAGGGCTCATCCCAGTGCATGGCCGGATTGTAAAAACCGTTCCCAATAATCCCTCCGATCACATTCTCCCCGTTTTTTAACTGGTCCTTTACATCGTAGGCCAGGTACATGACCTTATAATCCCTGAAATCATCCGGGAGTGGGATCCCAGCATCCGGCAGGCCCGGTCTTTTCCCGTAATTGGTAAAGTTGGGGACCAGCACATCATCGCCCACCTTCTCACCATTCAGGTACAGTTCGAAGTATCCCAGTCCGGTTACATAGGCAGTCGCCGAGGCAACCTCCTTCTCCACCGCAAAAGGCTTTCTCAGCAGGGGAGCCGGCGGTCCAAAATCTATGTCGGTTTCTACACCCCGCCTTCTTCTGGGAGTAGGTAAAGCCTCCTCACCCTGCCAGGGAGCCCCGATCCACTGAGCCTGCCAGTCATCCTGGTTAAGCAGGCCCATTCTCCACCAGCCCGGTGCACTCCAGTCCGAAACGGATCCGCCCTGATCCCATACCCTTACCTGCCACCAGCACTCCTGGCCCGAGGTCAAAGGTAATCCGTTATAGACCACCCGGGTGGACTCGTCCGATCTCTGCTTCCCGCTTTCCCAGAGATCATGTACTTCCAGTTTCTCTTCCGAACTTGCCACTCGAATCTCCCAGGCCTTTTGTTCCTGCCCCCTGATCCCTTCAGTTCCTGTGTTGATCCATGCGAGCCGGGGCTGAAGCACATCCACAACATCCGGATCCTGAAGATACTCACAGGTCAGTTGTTCCGGATGAAGGGTGGGTGGTCTGTTGCAACCGTTTAACAGGAACATTCCCAGTGCAAGCACTCCCAATGCGTAAGTCTTGAATTTCTTTTTCATCAGTTTTGGATTTTATGAATTAAAGCGAATAACACCGGTCTAGCTCCATTGCCGGTCCCAGGACCGCCGTTCGTTCC
>CAYRLP010000569.1:0-2628 GCA_964424935.1 uncultured Bacteroides sp. | reverse complement strand
GTCATGGATATGCTCCGCTTCCATAAGTTTACCATCGGAAGGTAC
Source organism: uncultured Bacteroides sp. (assembly GCA_964424935.1). Classification (GTDB taxonomy): domain Bacteria; phylum Bacteroidota; class Bacteroidia; order Bacteroidales. The sequence continues at coordinate 2,583 of CAYRLP010000569.1, read as the reverse complement.
TGGACGGTGGATTACGGGTCCTCCGATGATCCCGAACAGTTCAAATACCTCCTGGGCTACTCGCCCCTTCACAATATTTCGGGGGACAAGGGCTATCCCGCGGTACTGGTCACTACCGGCGACCACGATGACAGGGTCGTGCCGGCACATTCCTTTAAATATATCGCCACGCTTCAGGAAAAGTACCATGGAAAGAATCCGGTGATGATCCGTATAAACACGGATGCCGGACATGGTGCAGGGAAACCTACGGATATGGCCATCCAGGAATATTCCGATATCTGGGCCTTTATTTATAAGAATATAGACTTCACACCTGAATTTTAATCCGGCAAGCAGGTTTGTACTAATTGAAATACAGATACTTAGTAATAGAGGGTAACATTGGGGCCGGGAAAACGAGCCTGGCTTCTTTGCTGGCAGAAGAGACCGGCAGCCGCCTTGTACTGGAATCCTTCAAGGACAATCCCTTCCTGGCCAAGTTCTATGAGGATCCTGATCGCTATGCATTTCAGCTGGAGCTCTCCTTTCTTTCTGAAAGATACCACCAGATCAAAACGGAACTGGGTCATGTGGATCTGTTCGGGCAATCCGTGATCAGCGACTATTATCTGGCCAAATCATTCATATTCAGCAAACACAACCTGAAAGATGATGAAATGAAATTGTTTGAGAGACTCTTTACCATCATCAACCTGCAGGCTCCCGTGCCCGATCTGTATGTTTACCTGCACCTTCCGGTGGAAAGGCTCATGGAAAATATCAGGCAAAGGGGTAGAACTTTTGAAAAACATATCCGCTACGAATACCTGAAAGAGATACAGGATGGATATTTTGGCTTCTTTAAATCGCAACAAAATATGAAAATAGTCGTTATAGATACCAGCCATGTAGATTTTGTGAACAGGAATTCAGACCTTCAACAACTAAAAAAAGTTATTCTGGACGGTGATTTTGGAGTTGGATTGAACAGGCTTATTTTGTAACTTGAACGTTCATTCGACAAAGAATTTGCTATATTTATCAAAAACATTATTAGTTTTGTCGTGAATAAATGAGAACCACTTAACCGTAGAAATCAACAAATAACCAGATTGATATGAGAAACATTAAAAACTTCGCAATTTTTATCCTCGCAGCCGCAGTTGTAAGCAGTTGTGGTGGTCTAAACAAAATGGTCAAGGATTCTTCCCTTGTAGGCTACCAGGTTACTCCTGAAATACTTGAAATGCACGGTGGTGAAGTCGATTACAAAGTCGACGTAAATTACCCTGCCAAGTATTTTAATAAAAAAGCTGTGGTTACCCTAACTCCCGTTCTCAGGTATGAAGGTGGTGAGACATCACTGGATCCCCTCGTAGTACAGGGTGAGGATGCAACCGAGAACAACAAGGTCATCGGTTACGACAACGGTGGTAGTGCCAGTATCTCTAGCACATTCACGTTTGAAGAGCCCATGATGATGTCAGAGCTTTACTTCGATGTCAACGCTGCCATTAAGGACAAAACTGCTGACCTCGGTCAAGTAAAACTTGCAGATGGGATTATCGTTACTCCACTACTGGTTCAGAACGATGCCAAAGTCATTCTTTTTGACAACAACTTCAAGCAGATCGTACCTGAGTCCTACGTGACTGATATCAAGTATGTGATTAACAGGGCTGATGTTCGCTCCTCGGAAATGAGGAAAGAAGGTGTTGTAGAGATGAACGAAACTCTTAAGAATACTGCCGAAAATGACAGGCTTGATCTTAAAGGAATCGAAATTTCCGCCTACGCATCACCCGATGGGGCACTGGACTTTAACACCAGGCTGGCTGACAAGCGTGAAGTCTCGGCGAACCAGTACCTTTCAGGACAGCTGAAAAAGGCTGACATTGAAGTTGCCGACGAGTTGTTGAGCCTGATGGCCACTCCTGAAGACTGGGAGGGTTTCAAGAAATTGATGGAAGAATCCGACATTCAGGATAAGGAAATGATCCTGAGGGTGCTCAGCATGCACTCCGACCCCGTGGTTCGCGAACAGGAGATCCGGAACCTTTCCGCTGCCTTTGAAGTGATTAAAGTAGAGATCCTTCCCCAGTTGAGAAGGTCAAAATTCACTGTTAACATGGATAAGATCGGCTGGAGCGACGACGAGCTGAAAGCTCATTTCGCCAACGATCCCGATACCCTGGTGCTCGAGGAATTGCTCTACACCGCTACTCTGTTTGATGACAATGAGACCAAACTGGCTGTTTATAACAAGGCCGTTGAAGTGTCTCCCGGATGCCTTCGTGCACACAACAACAAGGGTGTGGTCCTTTACAACATGGGCCAGCTGGATGCAGCAGACGCAGCGTTCAAGGCAGCCAAAGCCATCAGGGACCATGACATCATCAATAACAACCTGGGAGCCGTTGCCCTGAAAAAAGGAGATGTAAGCGCTGCCAAAGAGGCTTTCACAGCTTCCATGGGAGCCGGATCCGATGTTAACTACAATCTGGGCATTGTAAGCATCAAGGAGGGTGAATATGGAGCTGCTGTCAATTACTTCGGAAGTACGCCTTCCTTCAATGCTGCACTGGCCAAGTATCTCAATGG
>CAYRLP010000568.1:2338-2629 GCA_964424935.1 uncultured Bacteroides sp. | reverse complement strand
GCTGAATACGGCCTGATCGTAAAGTTTATCCAGGGTATTGTAAAAGATGTCCCGTCTTTTCTTCTCCGATTGCCTTCTCAATACTCCGGGAATATTATCCATGTTAATGTAGAGGCTGTCTTCATAGATTTCATTCTGAAGACCGGCACCCCGCTGCGGTGCGATGACCACCCGGATCTCGTCACGAGAACGCAGGTACAGATGGTTTCTGACCCGTTCTTCAAAAAGCGTATAGATCTCTTTGATCAGTTCTTTGTCACGCTCCGACTGGTTGTCCTGTACAATCAGACG
>CAYRLP010000568.1:0-2328 GCA_964424935.1 uncultured Bacteroides sp. | reverse complement strand
ATGTAATTGTGCTTGACAGGCATGGGTACCTCTTTTTCCTCCTGGGGAGGCATGCAGGAACCCAGAAGCAGCAGGGCTGCAAAAACCGGAATAAAGATATGGAGTTGTTTCATGTATACGACGGATATTAGTTTGACAGGAGATTAAAGTCCCCGACGTTTGATCACCTTGACCGTTCCGGACTTGATGGAGTGTTTCTCTTCAAATTCCTTTTTAATATTTAGGCATTTTACCTTGACTTCTTTCAGGTTCTGGGGGGCCAGGTAGGAAATCCAGCCGGTGGTGAACTGGTCGATATATGATTTCAGGTTGCCCAGGATCACGGTTCCGATATCCTCTCTGAGGTTGGCAATATCGAAGCGCAGGGGCTCTTCCGCTACCAGCTTGTTCTGAAGTTCCTTAATGTCGTTCCGGAGGTGTTTGACGATCTTCTTGAGATTAACGGTGACCATCCGTTTGGACCATTCACGCACGATGGAATCCAGCAGGATACTCCATAGCAGGTAAACGATGAATCCCAGGAACAGAATCATGTAGAAGCCAGGATCGGCAGCCCAGGACCTGGTTGTCAGACCCATCAGTTCCTTGGCATACTCTGTGTTGTTGTGGATAAGCAGTGCGAGCAGGAAATCAACAAAGAAGGTGACCGTAATCAGTCCCCCGAGAAAAGCGAACTTGTATTTGTGCTTCATCTCCAGAATGACGTGGAAGGCCCAACCGAAGGCATAAAATACAAAGGGAACCAGGAAAAGCAGAAAGTTGTACTGCAGGGCCTCGGCCAGCTCAGCCGGTTTCGGCATGATACTTCCTGTTCCCAACCCGGCTGCAATGCGTTCTGCGATCCCTTCAAAATCAGTATACAGCGCCTTATATGCTGCCGAAACATAGAAAAAGAACAGATACCCTGTAAGCATAACGAGGATGAACGTGCTGATGCTGAACTTAAAGGGAGAAAAGGTTTCCCTTTTCATTGCTTCGTGGTCGTTCTCATATTTTTTACGGATATCCAGCAACTCCTCCCGCCGTACATCAATTTTGTCCTGTTTCTCTTTGATCTGGGCGTTAATTTCTTCATTCGCATTGCAGGTCTCTTCCAGCTTGGTTTCAAGCTGCTTCAGTCTGCTTCGCTTTTCGGGTTTTTCGTCATCATTCAGGCCACTGAATTTTTCATCCACCAAGTCCCCGTTCAAAATCTGGTTCAGGTAAGTGGTGTAGACATCCGGATCACCCTTCACATGGCCGGATTTCTCGTATCCGAACTCCTGTAAATTCACATACTCAGTCTGGTGAACGGCTCTTTCTTTTGAAGTTGATGCAGGCGCAGTAGATTTTTCCATTGGGTTATATGTTTAATTATTACTTAAACGGAACAAAAAAGCAAGCTGACATAACAGGCGGCAATTTAATTCCGGTTAAAAGTTTAAAACGCTGGAGTTAAGTGAATTATTGCCATGTTTTTTTACTGACTGCCAGGGAACGCATGCATGTATACGAAAAACATGGGTCTTTGTTACAGTGGATAAATTCAGTGGATGTCCAGGGCAGGCCGTGATCGCTTCCCCGCCAGCTGATCCCGGAACGCAGGTTTATAAGGCATCTATGAAAGACTTTTATTAAATTGACATGGCCATAACCTATGTCTCCTGCAAAAAATGAAAAAAATGAAAGCGTGTCGAAAGAACTACCTGGTCCCTTTTTTATTTGCACTGATTCCGCTGACCTCCGCAGCGCAGGATCCCAATCCTTATCTCTCCCAATGGGATCATATGGATCTTTCGGATAGCAGGCTGCCCGTCATAATGCCCTATAACCGGATCATAGATCCGGCAGGGGAACAGATCTATTACGGCAGTCCCGAGCTTGAAAATCATGCCCTGGACTGTGCTGTTTCCCCGGATGGCAAAACGGTGGCCATACTGGGTCGTTACCGGATTCTTTTTTATGATATCGAATACGGCAGGTTGGTTTACGAAATCATACCTTCCAATGAAGAAGGATTAGAGCATGCCATGAATACCTATTCCGGGATCAAATGGTTCGAAAAGCATGACAAGCAATACGTGGTTTGGAGCCTTGTCGGCCAGAGGCCCCGGTCCTATGTAATGATAGCAGAATGGGACCACTACGAGGCCGTCATCACCAGGCACTACCTGTTAATGCCCAAATCCCCTGCTCCGGTCGCCCTGCCCAACGAGTTTGAAATCCTCCAGGAAGAGTCAGGGGATTATCTGGTGGTGGCCCTCAACGGCAACAATCAGGTGACTAAAATTGATATGAATTCAGGCCACATCGTATGGGAGACCAATGTGGGAGTGGCCCCCTATGGGC
>CAYRLP010000567.1:0-2629 GCA_964424935.1 uncultured Bacteroides sp. | reverse complement strand
GGTTTGCTCCGTGTCTATCTGGCTGTAAGCCGGGCAAATGTGCTTGTTGCATGAACTCATCAGAATACCAATGGCAAATACAACTGCTAAAATGATCACTGCTCTTTTCATGGCTATCGGTTTAGATCCTGGTCGCTTCTTTGCAAATATAAGGTATATCTTAATAGAATAAAAAAGGACTCTATTAGCCTATAACGTAAGCGAATAAAAAAAGTTATACTAAATGCCGGTTTTTATGGATGATTCATAAAGCCCTGTTTGGCCAAAATATCTAATAACGACTTGGAAAACAATATGTTATCCTCCTTTTTGTAGCGAACGTCAGTAAAAACCTGGGCCAGGGTCTCCTTGTTATGTTCTTTGATGAACGTTCGATATGTTTCCATCAACTCCTTCTCCCTGTAATACTGATCAATATCCGGTTCGCTGTAAGGGTGGTAGGTTTCCCGGTGAACCACTGCTTCCAGGGGCAGCCGGTCCGTAAGCTCGGGCCATTCGTCGGGATATCCCAGGGTCACAGTGGTGACGGGAAGGGTTCCGCGTGGCAGATCCAGGATCTCTATGATCTTCCCGGCCATATAGGTGGTGGTGCCCAGGTAACAGATTCCCAGCCCGGCATCCTCCGCTGCAATACAAACATTCTGAGCCACCAGGAGGGCATCTATGGCGGCGGTGAAAAAAGAGAGGAAATTGTCGTAGCCCGGATCGGCTTTCCGCTGTTTGCACCAGAGGTTAAAACGGTTAAAATCGGCGCAGAATGTAAGTACAACCGGGGCCTCCATGACCATCGGCTGGTTAAAGTGGCAGGGCAGGAGCTCCTCCTTAATGGCCTTGTCGGTGGTGACTATGATGGAATAAAGCTGCATGTTTCCCGTGGTGGAGGCACGGGTACCCGCTTCTAGGATGTATTGAAGGATCGCGTTAGGAACGGGGTCTGTTTTGTATTTCCGTATGGATCTGTGGTTTAGGATGGTATCGGTCATCTCCTTGAATTTTGTTTAAAAATAGTGATATTTAATGTTTTAAATCGCGCTAACATGGAAACGATAAGAAGTACAAAATCCGGGATCATCCCGTTGATGGTCGCCTTTGCACTGGTATTCAACCCGGTGTCGGCTCAGACCCAGAAAAAAAAGGACAAAGAGGAAGAACCGGTCCAGGGGATCGACCCCGGGCTCCTCTCCGGCCTTAAATGGAGAAGCATCGGTCCGGCCATGACCTCCGGAAGGGTGGCTGATTTTGCAGTAAACCCGGACAACCACAGCGAATGGTATGTGGCCGTTGCCTCAGGGAATGTCTGGAAAACCCAGAATAACGGAACTACCTTCAAACCTGTATTTGACAAATACGGGGCCTACTCCACCGGGGTGATTACCATGGATCCGGGGAATCCCAATGTGCTCTGGCTGGGGACCGGTGAAAACAACCACCAGCGTGCCCTGGGGTACGGCGACGGGGTCTATAAGTCGGAGGACGGCGGAGCCTCCTGGAAGAATATGGGATTGAAAGAATCGCGCCAGATCGGTGGGATTGTGGTGGACCCGAGGGATTCCAGGATCGTGTTCGTTGCTGCGGAAGGATCAGCATGGGGACCCGGCGGGGACCGGGGCCTATACAAGACCAGTGATGGGGGGGAGACCTGGAGAAAAGTACTTGAAATCAGTGAAAACACCGGGGTGAACAATGTAGTGATGGACCCGGTGGACCCGGATGTGATGTATGCCACCAGCGAACAGCGGAGACGGCATGTCTTTACCAAGATCGGAGGAGGTCCCGAATCTGCCGTGTACAGGTCCACCGACGGGGGGGAAACCTGGATCAAGTCCGTGAAGGGACTTCCCGGCGTGGATTTAGGCGGAATGGGCATAGCCATTTCTCCGGCCGATCGCAACGTGGTCTACCTGATTGTGGAAGCGGCGGATGACAAGGGAGGTTTTTTCCGGTCGCAGAACAGGGGGGCATCCTGGGAAAAGATGAGTGATCATCATGCAAGCGGACAATACTACAATGAGATTTACTGCGATCCTGTGGATGTGGACAAGGTTTACTCCATGGAAACCCGTTCCCGGGTAACGCTGGATGGGGGCAGGACCTGGTCGGCGGTGGGCAATGATAACCGCCATGTGGACGATCATGCCCTCTGGATTGATCCGGACGATACCAGCCATTTCCTGATCGGGGGAGATGGAGGTGTTTACGAGACCTATGACGGCGGAAAGACCTACCTGTTTAAAACCAACCTGCCGGTCACCCAGTTTTACAGGGTATTTGTGGATCAGGAGGAACCCTATTACAATGTGTACGGGGGAACCCAGGATAACAACACCCTGGGGGGCCCTTCCAGGAACCTTAGCTCCGCCGGCGTGAGCAGTGAGGAATGGAAATCCATCAAAGGGGGAGACGGTTTCTGGGTGGCTGTGGATCCCGTCGATCCCAACCTGGTGTACTGCGAATCCCAGTATGGGAATGTCAACCGGTATGACCGGCGCAGCGGGGAGGGGATCCCCATCAAGCCCCGTCCCCGTAAGGACGAGGATACTTACAAGTGGAACTGGAATGCCCCCCTGATTATCAGTCATCATTCCAACACCCGTATTTATATGATGGCCAACAAGGTGTTCCGCTCCGA
>CAYRLP010000566.1:0-2634 GCA_964424935.1 uncultured Bacteroides sp. | reverse complement strand
CGTCCTTACCAGGGGAATCGGATACAGAAAGAAGACGAGTCCGCTGGTGCTAAGTTCACATCACCAGGCTGTTGAAGGACTGGGAGCGGGCTGGGAAGTGGCAGCCACTTCCATGGACGGAAAAATCATTGAAGCGATCCAGCACAAACGATACCCCCAGGTAGCAGGTGTCCAGTTCCACCCTGAGAAACCGGGACTTTTCGATCCTTCCATTGAGCATCCCCAGGCTTGTGACAGTACGATTAATTTTCATAAAGCCATCGAGAACAGCGATTCCTATACGTTCCATGTGGCCTACTGGAAGGAGCTGGACAGACGCTTACAGCAAAGTAGAAAATCCCCGTAGCTATTCGATTTCAATAAAGTTGATCTTCAGATCAAGAATGGATGCATAATACTCCCCCCTTTCCAGGATGTCATCGTCACCCTCCTCATATACCCAGTTGATTTTCAAGTCGTAACCGTCGTTATCAACCTCTTTTAGTTTCTTAAGGAGGCGAAGCATGTATTTGGAGGTTCCACTGTTCAGATACTCCAGTTCAATATCCACTTCTGTATAAGAGGGGGGTGATGAGGCGAAGGCGATGACCCAGTCAAGAATATCTTCATAGAATAGTGAAACATCCTCCGGAATGGACCTGCCCTTGAATTTGATTTTCCCGTCAGGATCCAACAATACATACGGAGTCCGCTGAGTAGGTTGAAATTCTAGTTTATCCATCCTCGGCTTTAAAGTATGAACAAGATAGTAAATTTTGCGGCAAGGAAGTACAATTCAATTTCATTTATCTCACATTTTAAAGGCAGACTCAGAAATACATTCGGGCCAGTGGACCTATGTCATCGCTTGAGAATTCCCCTTTCAGGTAACGGTAATATCCGGTGATGGCAATCATGGCTGCATTATCGGTTGTATAACTGATCGGAGGAATGAACAGGTCCCATCCCCTCCTTTCTGCCTCCTTTTCCATGGCTGCACGCAAACCTGAATTGGCCGACACGCCCCCGGCCAGGGCAACCTGGTTTGTTCCGGACTGTTTCATGGCATTGCGGAGTTTGTCCAGCAGAATATCAGTAATGGTTTGCTGCAGCGAGGCAGCCAGATCGGCCCTGTGCTTTTTTATAAACTCCGGATCTTCTTTCAACCGGTCCCTGAGGAAATAGAGAAAGGATGTTTTCAATCCACTGAAGGAATAATCGAATCCATCCATTCTGGGTTTGTTGAAGCTGAACCGGTGCGGATCCCCCTCCCTGGCCAGTCGGTCCACATGCGGTCCGCCCGGATAAGGCAGGTCAAGAAGTTTGGCGCATTTATCGAAGGCCTCCCCTGCTGCATCATCAATGGTCCGGCCGACGATTTCCATGGCATCGTAGTCCCGGACCAGGACCAGCTGGGTATGACCTCCGGATACCAGCAGGCATAGGAACGGAAAACGGGGGGATGCAGTATCTGACTCGCCGGATTTTATAAAATGAACCAGAATGTGTGCCTGGAGATGATTCACCTCGATCATGGGAATACCCAGTGCTACTGTAAAACCTTTGGCAAATGAGGTCCCGACAAGCAGCGAGCCCAGAAGTCCGGGTCCCCTGGTAAATGCCACCGCGTCTATTTCATTTCGTGAAATGCCGGCTTCCTTCAGGGCCTGGTCCACCACAGGCACAATATTCTGCTGATGCGCCCTGGAAGCCAGTTCGGGCACCACTCCTCCGTATTTCCGATGCACTTCCTGCCCGGCAATGACATTGGAAAGAAGCAGGCGATCCCTGATCACTGCAGCAGAAGTATCATCGCAGGAGGATTCGATCCCAAGAATAACGGTGCCCATGTTAACTTTTTATATTTTTACGTTGTATCTATTACAAAACGTATAAAAGTATTAAAAAGTTAGCGAAAATAGGGCTGGTCGTAATTCTGCTGATTCTTGCAGTCCCCTCTCTGTCCTTGCTCTTTTTACAGAACAGACAGGTTCAAACCAAGGTCAGTCAGTTCCTGGCTGAGAAATTATCGGAGCAGCTCGGGGGAACCATCTCCATCTCCTCGGTCAACTACTCCTTTTTCAAGCGGATTCAGATCCGGGATCTTTACATTGAGGATCTGCATGGGGATACCCTGATCTATTCTGAGGTCACCAAGCTCAGGATCAAGAATTTACGCAGTGATAAAAGAGGGATGGAAATCCGGAAGGTCGCCCTGGAAAATGCCTGGCTGAACCTGATTATAGAACCCGAGGGGGGCGTGAATCTGAAACTGATTATCGACCAGCTGAAGAAACCGCACGTTCCGCCGGAACGAAAATCAAGGCTGCATATCAACGAAATCACCATGGAAAGCGGCCGCTTTTCCCTTTCCAGAAGGGGGTATACTCCCAACAAGTCCCATATCGATTTCAATGATTTTGACCTGAGTGATCTGGAAATCTCGCTGAAGGATCTGATCAGCGAAATGGATACGGTGAGCATGAACATCGTGTCACTTTCGGGGGTTGAAAAATCAGGATTTGAATTCAATCATCTTTCTACCCTTATGTCCATAGGAAGACAGCACATGCATTTCACCGACCTGGAGGTCAGAACCCCTGATTCGGACCTGCATGTCCCCCTGCTGGGCTTTGATTTCGAACAATGGAACCG
>CAYRLP010000565.1:0-2641 GCA_964424935.1 uncultured Bacteroides sp. | reverse complement strand
CTCTATCTCAATGGCATTGATCCGGTAATAGAGGTCCTCCCGGAACCTGTTTTCAGCGATCATTTGCCGGAGGGGCATGTTGGTGGCAGAGATCACCCGTACATCCACAGGTATAGGAATGGAAGAGCCAACCGGGTAGATTTCGTTGTTCTGCAGGGCGGACAGGAGTTTGCTCTGCAGTCCCGGGGGCAGGTTTCCGATCTCATCCAGGAACAGGGTTCCGCCCGAGGCAAGCACGAAACGGCCGTCACGGTCTTCCCTGGCGTCCGTGAAGGCACCTCTGGTGTGACCGAATAGTTCGCTTTCAAAAAGGGTTTCGGGGAGGGCTCCCAAATCTGTTTTCATAAAGATTTCCCCCCGACGTTCCGATAAGCGGTGAATTTCGCGGGCCACTACCTCCTTTCCTGTCCCGTTTTCTCCCAGAATCAGGACGCTGGCATCGGTGCCGCCGATCTTGGCCACTAACTGATCGATGGCTTTCATTTGCGAAGACGGACAGGTGCAGACAGAGAGTCCTTTTTCAAGCTCCCTGCTCAGATGGGCCTGTTTCTTTTTCAGCAGACTGACCTCTTCCCGGCTCTTTCTCAACTTATAGGCACTGATCAGGGTGGAAAGGATCTTCTGCTCATCCCAGGATTTCATAATGAAATCCAAAGCACCCTCTTTCAGGGATTTGACAGCCAGTTCCACGTCCCCGAAAGCGGTAATGAATACCACAGAAGCCCCGGGATCCTTTTCACGAATCTTGTTCATCCAGTAGATCCCCTCGTTCCCGGTAACCTGGCCCGCCTTGAAATTCATATCCAGAAGAATGAGGTCGTAGCTCTGTTTCTCAAGGGAAGCCAGGATAAGGTTGGGATTCCGGAGTATATCGATTCTTTCAAAACTCCGGCCCAGGATCAGCTTCAGGGCGATCAGCAGGTCCTGATTATCGTCCACTATCAATATGGAACCCTCTTTCCGGGGCATCAGTTCTACAGCTTGGTCATCATGTAAAAATAAAGGATTGTTGGAATCCCGCACACAAGGTGTTGGAAAATCCGACACTCACACATGATACATTTCAAGTAAAATAAAGTATATCAGACCATTATGTTTATGGCATGATATTGTTAATGATCCTTGTAAACGATACCAATGATCCGCAATTACTTCTTAATCGCCATCCGGAGCCTCTGGAGAAATAAGGCGATCAGCCTAATTGACCTGCTTGGTATGGCTATCGGATTCGGGGTCTTTCTGACCCTGCTTGGGTGGATCCGGTTCGATGCACGGTTTGATAAATTTCACGAAGATATCGACCGGATGTATCTGTTGAATGTCCGGTTGACCATGAATGGAGGAGAATACACGTCTCAACGTACCGGTGGGATCTATGCCCGGGTTCTGAAGGAGCTGTTTCCGCAGGTGGAGAGCAGCTGCCGGGTGAGCCAGCCTTACCAGTTTGAGCTGGGCGTCCCTGTGGAAGATGCAGGGGAGGATATCCCCATGAAATTCTATGATGAGAGCCAGGTGGTCATGGTGGACAGTAACTTTTTCGACTATTTCAACTTTCCACTGCTGGAGGGCGATCCGGACCAGGTATTTACAGCACGTGATCAGATCGTGATCACAGAACGGCTGGCCAGGAAACTATTCGGGGATCGGCCTGCGCTGAACCAGGAAATTAAGATCGGGGAGGGGGGCTATTTTACTGTGGTGGCTGTGGCCCAGGATCCCCCGGTGGCCTCCTCACATCAGTTCAACGCCCTGCTGGGATTTCATGTGCTGGAAGAGATGGGATACCCGGTGGACGAGTATGGGGGGACCATATATTTCAACCATTTTAAGCTGGCAGAGGGGACTGATCTGGTGGAACTGGATGAGGCCATCAATAAGCATGTGGAGGAACATATGGAGTCGGATTTTGACACCAGATACTTCATGGACCGCTTTGACCGTCTGCATTTGCACGGGGAGAACCAGGGGTGGATCGGGTACATGATGGACCTGATCATGGCTGTGGTGATTTTATTGATCGCCAGTATTAATTTCGTTAATCTCACCACGGCAGGATCCTCCCAGCGGCTTAAGGAGATTGCCATACGCAAAAGTGCAGGTGCCAGCAGGAAGCAATTGATCATCCAGTTCATGAGCGAATCCTACATCCTGTTGCTTCTAGCCCTTTATCTGGGGTTTTTCATCGCAGAACAACTGGCTGGACGCATCTTTCAATACTTCGATGTTTACCAGGAAAAAATCCCAAAGGGTCCAGAATACTGGTTGCTGATTGTGGGGATATACCTGCTGACCGGCTTTCTAGCCGGACTCTATCCGGCCCTGAAGATATCGGGTTACCAGCCACTGGCCTTTTTCACTGGGAAAGGTGCACCGGACCCGCGCTCGGGAAGAAGGTCCCGGCGTGTGCTGATCGTGCTGCAGTTTGCCTTTTCCATCTTCTTTATCACGGTCTCCATCTTCACCATCCGCCAGTTTACCTACCTGCGGGAGGCTGACCTGGGATTCAACCGGAACGATGTCCTGTATATCCGGACCAAGGGCAAGGTCTGGGACCGGTATCCGGTCATTAAGCAGGATTTGGAACAGCTCTCTTTTGTGAGGGGGGTGACGTCAGCTTCGGATATCCCCGTTGAGGTCCAAT
>CAYRLP010000564.1:278-2648 GCA_964424935.1 uncultured Bacteroides sp. | reverse complement strand
ACCAGCTACCGAAGTTTTTATCAGAATTTTAACCTGGTCGAGACACGTACGGGTGAGAACCAGGAACTGGCCCTGATCGAAACCACACCTTCGGGAACGCGTACCCTTGACTTCTCCTACCAGACCGATTTTTCGGTGCAGGCGGCAGGGGTCTCCACGGAAATCGAAATGCCCGTGGTGTTTGTGGGTTACGGTCTGACCGACAAAGAGAACGGTTATGACGATTTCAAGGATGTGAATGTGAAAGACAAGATCATCCTTCGTCTTAGCGGTTATCCCGGTCAGGATGACCCCACGTCAAAAGCCTATAAGACCCTCTCCGAAGCATGGGGTACAGGCAGGTTTGCACTGATGCGGGCCAAAAACAACCGTGCCTCTGAGCTGGGAGTGGCAGCAGTTATTGAAGTGGATCCGGAAAGCGATGTGCCTGCATCCTGGGCAGCAAACCTCCCCTTCCGGGTGAATTCCGGCAACTATGAAGGCGAAAAAACCCGGGCCTCCTATTATGAGACCCGCATGAGTATTCCCGGCACGGAACTCGAGGGTGGCACCATACGTATTACGGTATCCCGAAGACTGATGAACGAACTGTGCAAAGGTTCGGGTGTGGACCCACTGGCCTTCCGGGAGGAGGTGAAAAACAGCCTGAAGCCTGCATCAAGGATTCTTGCGGGTAAAACCCTGCGGTTCAGGACCTCGGTCGATTCCAAACTGATCCGCGGCAGGAACGTAGTAGGGGTGATTCCCGGTAAGGATACCGCGGAAATGATCGTAATCGGGGGACATTATGACCATCTCGGAATCCATGACGGCTGGATATGGAACGGTGCGGACGATAACGGATCGGGCACAGTGGGGGTGATGACCCTTGCCAAAGCCTTTATGGCCGCAGGCGAAAAGCCCGAAAAAACCATTGTCTTCTGTGCATGGACCGGGGAGGAGAAAGGGCTTCTGGGCTCCAGGTATTTCTCGGACCATCCCTACAACGACTCAAAGATCCTGATGAACCTGAATTACGATATGATCTCCCGTGATAATACCAATGATACGCTGGGAAACATGTGTACCATGAACTATACCAAGGCCTATGGAGTGTTTGAGGAACTGGCTGCCAAAAATGTTGCTGAATACGATCTGAATCTGGATATCCGTTTCAGGCCTACCGACCGTCCAGGCGGCGGCAGCGATCATTCTTCCTTCTCAAGAATGGATATTCCTGTGATTTACTTTGAAGCCGGATTCCCACCCGAGTACCACCAGCCGGACGATCATGTTGAACTGGTGAACTGGGAAAAAATGACCAATATCATTAAAGTCGGATATCTGAACATCTGGGACCTGGCCAATACGGAATGGGGACCTTCAGACACTGAATAGAACAAATAGAAATAGAAAGAGCAAATAAATCCTTCCAAATTTCGAACAAAAGGTCGGTATTTGACATTTATAACCCTGAGAACTAACTTAACGGGTAGATGTCAGGCTTACTCTTCATATTGCTGCTGATTGGTCCAGTGCAGTCTGGAACCGACTACCCGTTGAAGAACGGCAGACCCACCAGTAAAGGGATCGACCGGTACGTGGAGGATAATGCTGAGGCTTTGATCCTTGAATTCCAGACATTTATTAAAGACACCCTCTACAATGCCAATATTTATACGGAAGATCTTTCCAAGAACGAAAATCACTATCCGCTGGAACTTGGAAATTATTATCCCAATGAGATATTTATCACCAATGAAGAGGTGTTCCTTGCCTATGAACTGAATGATCTCTCCAAAAGCAGCAGGGATTCTCTGATCAGCAGCAACCTCTTTGTAAAAGCGGCCGTATTTCATGAGCTGGCACATCATTACATCTACCAGGTGAGTATCGAAATGCTGCGCCGGGATCAGATCGCGGTGGACCGGGCTTATCAGTCTTTTTTCAGGATTTATAGTGACAGAGAAAATCCAGGTGCAAGATTCATCGAAGAGGGTATTTGTGAATATATCAACGGGAAAACGGGAGAAATTAAATTCATGAGAAGACCGCGTATCCCGAGGAAACTGTCTGATCTGAACGATCCGGAGAAAGAATACCAGGTTTTCTACAAGTACTCGGCCTATTACCTGACCGATTTCCTGGATACCCATGGATTGAAACGTGGAATCAAGATCCTCCTGCACAATCCACCCCCATCATCCAGGGAGATCCTGGATCCCGATCCTTTCTTTGCCAGGCTGGAAGGGATTGATTAACCTGCGTTTTATGAATTCTATTCAGGATTATAGGATTTCCCGGAAAAACTGCGTAAACTGCACCCTCTAACTCCATTTACGATGAAAAAAATTATGTTTTTGCTGTTCGTGCTGGGCATTTCCTTTTATA
>CAYRLP010000564.1:0-268 GCA_964424935.1 uncultured Bacteroides sp. | reverse complement strand
GCCGGACAGGACGGGAAGGATATTCTCGGAACCTGGAAATACAAGGTGGTAATGAGCGAAGGTGAACTGACCGGAACCCTCGTTTTTGAAAACAAGGATGGCGCCGTGGCCGGGGAAGTCCAGACCGACGACGGCCAGATCATTGCATTCAGTAAAATTGAACCAAAGGAGGATAATTCGTTTTACATGGAACTGGACAACGGGTATGAAATTTTAGAAGTCACGGTTACCGTAAAGGATAATACCTTTGAAGGTACCGTTGATAGCC
>CAYRLP010000563.1:0-2675 GCA_964424935.1 uncultured Bacteroides sp. | reverse complement strand
GACCACCCCCTACTATGCCGAGGTGGATGAAATATACAACCTGGCCTGTCCGGCCTCCCCCATTCATTACCAGTACAATCCCATTAAAACAATCAAGACCTCCGTCATGGGGGCTATCAATATGCTGGGCCTGGCCAAACGGATCAAGGCCAAAATATTACAGGCTTCCACCAGCGAAGTATACGGAGATCCCACTGTCCATCCACAACCTGAATCATACTGGGGACATGTGAATCCCATCGGAGCGCGTTCCTGCTATGATGAGGGAAAGCGCTGTGCGGAGACCCTGTTCCGGGATTATCATCAGCAGAACCAGGTAAAAATTAAGATCGTCAGGATCTTCAACACCTATGGACCCAACATGCATCCCAACGATGGCAGGGTGGTATCCAATTTCATTGTTCAGGCACTTCAGAACCAGAAAATAACCATTTATGGGGACGGAACGCAAACCCGAAGTTTCCAGTACGTTGACGACCTGGTGGAGGGAATGATCCGGATGATGGGTACCGATGACACGATCACTGGTCCGGTGAACCTGGGAAACCCGGTGGAATTTACCATACTTGAACTGGCTGAAAAGATCATCGCGATGACAGGTTCAAGATCAGAGATCATTTTCCAACCCCTCCCTGAAGATGATCCAGTCCGTCGCCGGCCGGATATCAGCCTTGCGAAAAAAATTCTTGATTCCTGGAGCCCGGTTGTGGAACTTGATGCGGGACTGGAGCATACCATAAAGTATTTTGATCATCTTTTAAGCAATTAATATGAAAGGCATTATACTCGCCGGAGGCGCCGGGACGCGCCTTCACCCCGTTACCAAGTCCATATCCAAGCAGATACTCCCGGTCTATGACAAACCAATGATCTACTACCCCCTTTCGGTACTCATGCTGGCCGGAATCAGAGAGATTCTGATTATTTCCACCCCGGAGGACCTGCCTCTGTATCAGACGCTGCTGGAGGATGGGAGCCAGTTGGGCCTTCGTCTCAGCTATGCCATCCAGCCCTCGCCGGACGGTCTGGCTCAGGCATTTCTAATCGGGGAAGAATTTATTGCTAATGAGCCGGCCTGCCTGATTCTTGGCGACAATATCTTTTATGGACATGGTTTCGGAAAAACACTCCGGGAGGCCGCAGCACTTAAAGAGGGTGCGGTGGTCTTTGGTTATTACGTTAACGACCCTCAGCGCTACGGCGTGGTGGACTTTGATCAGAACGGAAAGGTGTTGAGTCTGGAGGAAAAACCGGTGCATCCCAAATCAAATTATGCTGTCACCGGACTCTATTTCTACGGGAATGATGTAATCCGTAAAGCCAAGACCCTGAAGCCATCCAAAAGGGGTGAGCTGGAGATCACGGACCTGAACAGACTCTACCTGGATGAAGGCCGTCTGACCGTCCGGATTATGGGAAGGGGCATGGCATGGCTGGATACAGGAACCCAGGAAAGCCTGCTGCAGGCTGCTAACTACATGTATACCATAGAGCAGCGCCAGGGACTGAAAATTTCATGCATTGAAGAAATTGCTTATCTTATGGAATTCATTGACCGGTCACAGTTGCTTGCACTTGCCGAAAAGATGCGCAATAGCTCCTACGGTCAGTATCTTCTCAATATCGCAAAAGAAAAACTACGGGATTCTAGTATATAGTCATGATCGTTAATGTTAAAGAGACAGGGTTTGAAGGGCTCCTGATACTGGATCCAGGGGTATTTAAAGATTCGAGGGGATATTTCTTTGAAAGTTACCATCGGGAGGAACTGGCCAGACATGGAGTGGATTATACGTTTATCCAGGACAATCAGTCACGTTCAAGTTACGGGGTGATCCGCGGTCTGCATTATCAGAAAGAACCTTATGCACAGGCCAAACTGGTTCGTGTAGTCGAAGGTGCCGTTTTCGATGTTGCTGTGGACATCCGGCCTGGCTCGTCCACGTTTGGGAAATGGTTCGGCATAGAGCTGAACGCAGACAATTGCCTCCAGTTAATGATCCCGGAAGGATTCGCCCATGGGCTTTCCGTTCTTTCCGACCATGCAACCGTACTCTATAAATGTAATCAGTATTATCATCCCCAGTCTGAAACCGGGATCTGCTACGATGATCCGGATCTGCAAATCGACTGGAGGATTGAACCGGACAAGGTGGTGATCTCTGAGAAGGACAGCATTCTGCCCTATTTTAATCAACTTAAAAACGATACATTATGAGTCAAGTACTGGTAATCGGGGCCAACGGACAGCTCGGAAGAGAGATAAAAAAAATGCGGAACAGATTCAGGCAGATCTACAATTTTACGGATGTGGAAGAGCTGGACGCCACCGATCAGAAGGCCATCAAATCGTACCTGAGTTCAAACTCCGTGGACTTTATTATCAACTGTGCTGCCTACACGGATGTTGAACGTGCCGAATCGGAGCCCGAGGAAGCTGCAAAACTCAACAGGGACATCGTGATAAATTTAAAACAATGCCTGGAAGATTTCAGATCCGTACGGATCATTCATATCTCTACAGACTATGTGTACCGCGGCGAACAGCCACGTCCAATCCGGGAGGATGATCCCACAGCCCCCCTGGGGGTCTATGCAAAAACAAAACTTGAAGGAGAGAATGCGCTAAGGGGACATCCGCGGGCCCTGATCATTCGCACATCCTGGCTTTACAG
>CAYRLP010000562.1:0-2698 GCA_964424935.1 uncultured Bacteroides sp. | reverse complement strand
GGTGAGAACAGGGTGTAGACCCGGTTTTCATTGGCCGGATCCACATAAATCTCCGAATAGTAAAAAGGCCTGTTCCCCATGTTCCGGTCTCCACGTTTTTCCCAGGTATATCCGCCATCAGCGGACCGGTAGAGGGCATTCTTTTTCGATTCGATCAGGGCGTAAATATAGTCGGGATTACCCCTGGCAATCGCCAGCCCTATCCGTCCGAGTTCTCCTTTGGGAAGCCCCTCCTCCGGGGTCAGTTGCGTCCAGTTATCCCCTCCGTCAACGGTCCTGTACAATCCGGACCCCTCTCCTCCTGATTTGAAGAACCAGGGCCAGCGCCGGTGTTCCCACATGGCCACGAAAAGTTTGTCCGGATTATGCGGATCCATTACCATATCTGCCACGCCGGTCAGTTCATTTACGAAAAGGATTTGCGTCCAGGTCTTTCCGCCATCCACTGTTTTGTAAACCCCTCGTTCCGGATGGGGACCCCAGGGGGAGCCGATGGCTCCCACATAAACCACATCCGGATCCGCCGGGTGCACGATGATCCGGTGAATATGCCTGGTCTGTTCAAGCCCCATCAGGGTCCAGTTCCTCCCCCCGTCCAGGCTCTTGTAGATCCCGTACCCGCCATTCAGACTGTTCCTCGGATTACCCTCTCCCGTTCCGGCCCAGACCACATCTTCATTGGAGGGATCAATGGCAAGGGCCCCGATACTGGAAACCTCCTCCTTGTCGAAAAGCGGACGAAAATTAATACCACCGTTTTCGGTCTTCCACAAACCGCCGGAAGCCGTACCAATGTAAAAAACAGCATCGTTCCGCCTCTCCACGCCGATGGCCGTAACCCGACCGCTCATTCCTCCCGGACCAATACTGCGGGTCTTCATACCTTTTAAAAGCTCCATTTCCAGTTTCTGCGCCTGAAGGCTGAACACGGGTACAAGAAGCAGGAAAAAAAAGATCTTACGTTTCATGGGGAATCTTCTTATGTTAAGCCATTCAAGATAGCAATTATTCTTACGCAAGGTCGTTCAGGCCATTGCGAATCATATCAAGGAAGTGCAGGGAATTGCTATTTTTAACATATAAAATCATCGCTATGGACCGATCCAGATACAGGCAGACCTTCGTGCATCATGAGAAATCTCCTGAGGTCAAGGGGATCCAGTACTTTGATCCCATCGTGAAAGCTATCGAGAACCGGGAGGTGCTCCGCATCTATTATCTTCCGTTTTACGAGGACAAACCCTACTTTATTGAAGTGCATCCCTATCTGCTCAAGGAGTATGGGTCCAGATGGTACCTGGTCGGGTTCAACGCATTCAAAGGCAAGCTGCGTACCTATGCACTGGACCGGATCAGGGACCTGCAGGTGGATACCGGAGTGAGCTATTCCCCTCCCGGTTTCAATACGGAAACTTATTTCAGATACGCCATCGGGATCATTGCACCGGAGGGGGAACCACCCCTGATCAAACTGGCGGTTCAGAAGACCCAGGCTCAGTATCTGATCACCAGGCCCTGGCACGACTCGCAAAACATCGAGGAAGAGAATGAGGAGGAGGTGATCTTCAGCTTCCGGGTTCATCCCACCTATGAATTCCGCTCCCTGGTACTCAGCCTGGGAAAAGATGGAACCATCCTGGAACCACCTTCCCTAAGGGCGGAGATAAAACAGGAGCTGAATCAAATGCTGAACCATTACTGAGGATCCCGGATCACTTGCTGCTGGCCTGTCCGGCATAGGCAGCCGAAAATTCATCAAAGGACTGGGTCTTGTAGGCTCCGTTGGAATAGTAGGCCAGGTAGACCCGGAACTGATCCGGGGGTTTAAATCCCGGAGCCGCCTCCAGCACCCGTCCCTGAGCATCCAGATAGGAAATCGTGGGATAGGAGAGCCTTCCCCTGGTTACAATGGCGGCAATTTCGTGGTAACCCCTTCCCCCGTTGTCCACAAACTTATAGGTATGGTCGCCAATGGTGATATCCTCTTTTCCTTCCGCATTCAGCTTCACCGGATAGAAATAAGCGTTCATCATGTCAATCACCGCGGGATCCGAAAAGGTGGTGGCATCCATGCGCTTGCACCAGCCGCACCAGTCTGTATAAACATCAATCACCATGATCCTGGGCTCCTGGCTGGCCAGTTTGACGGCTTCGTCGATGGTGTACCACTTGATGGCATCCTGGGCAGAAACAGCCGTTCCCAGAAGAATCCCTCCCCATAACAATATTACTTTGAACATACCTGTATTTTTTATATTCTTTAACGCCATAGTCGCATTCTTTGTTTCGAACTTCCGAAAAATCTGCACAAATACGGGACCAAAATAGAAATTTATTGATTATCTGTACGCTAATCTTATCCACTATGTTTTATAAAACGCTTCTGGCCATGGTTTTTTTCCTATTTTTAGGACTTCATTAATCAAAAACTAGTAGATGGAAGCGATTAAACAGAGTTTGAGAGACTCAGCAGCAGCCAGGTGGACCGCCCTGGGCATTGTTGCCTTTACCATGTTTGCCGGCTATTATATCACCGATGTGATGGCTCCCCTGAAGGGCTTGCTCGAGCAGCAACTTTCCTGGAACAGTGTTGAATATGGATTTTTTACCAGCGCCTACGGCTGGTTCAATGTGTTCCTCCTGATGCTCATTATAGGGGGAGTGATCCTGGACAAGATGGGTATGCGTTTCACCGGTG
>CAYRLP010000561.1:0-2698 GCA_964424935.1 uncultured Bacteroides sp. | reverse complement strand
GGCAACGACTACCGGGACCAGTCGGACCGCCAGGTAGTCGCGATTATCGGCGATGGCTCCCTGACCGGGGGTATGGCCTATGAAGCGCTCAATAATGCCGGACATGCCCGGAAAAACCTGCTGGTGATCCTCAACGACAACAACATCTCCATTGATCCCAGCGTGGGGGCCATGAAGGAGTACCTGCTTGATATCACCGCCTCAAAATCCTATAACAAGGTTAAGAATGATGTGTGGAACCTGCTGGGTTTCATGAATAAGATCGCTCCGAACGCCAGGAATTACGCGCAGAAGATTGAGAATGCCATCAAATCCATACTGCTGAAGCAGAGCAACCTGTTCGAGTCCCTGAACTTCCGTTATTTCGGTCCCGTCGACGGACACGACGTGCTGCACCTGACCGAGATCCTGAAGGATATGAAGGATATTCCGGGTCCCAAACTGCTGCATGTCATTACCCAGAAAGGCAAAGGGTTTGCCATGGCCGAGGAAAACCAGACGGAATTCCACGCACCCGGAAAATTCAACGTACATACCGGGGAGATTATCAAGAAAGTACAGGACGAGCCCGAACCACCACTCTACCAGGATGTATTCGGGGAAACCATCCTTGAGCTGGCCAGGACCAACAAGAAGATCATCGGGATCACACCGGCCATGCCAACAGGTTCCTCCCTGAAGAACATGATGGACGAGATGCCCGACCGCACCTATGATGTGGGGATCGCCGAACAGCATGCGGTCACTTTCTCTGCCGGGCTCGCCGTATCGGGAATGATCCCATTCTGCAACATCTATTCCTCCTTTATGCAGCGCGCCTACGACCAGGTGATTCACGACGTGGCCCTTCAGAACCTGTCCGTGGTCTTTTTCCTGGACCGGGCCGGACTGGTTGGATCGGACGGGGCCACTCATCACGGGGCATACGACCTGGCATTTTTCAGATGCATTCCGGGCATGACCATCGCCTCCCCCCTCAACGAGGTGGAGATGCGGAACATGATGTATACGGCACAGCTCCGCCCCAGGGGACCCATGGTGATCCGCTATCCCAGGGGACGCGGTGTTACGGTGGATTGGAAACAACCCTTCCAGGAGATGGAGATAGGAAAAGGACAGCAGCTCAAAGACGGAACCGACCTGGCCATCCTCTCGCTCGGCCCCATCGGGAAGGAAGCCACCAAAGCCATTGAGATCCTGGAAGAGGAACAGATCAGTGTGGCCCACTTCGATATGCGGTTCCTGAAGCCCCTGGATAACAAATTACTGAAAAGCATATTCTCCAGGTTTAATAAGATCATTACCCTGGAAGATGCCTCCGTGGTGGGAGGTCTGGGTAGTGCGGTGATCGAGTATATGAACGACAACAGCTACAAGGCCAAGGTGATCCGCCTGGGTATCCCCGACCGCTTCGTGGATCACGGAACACAGGAAGAGCTCTACCGGGAGTGCGGATATGATGCCATAGGTATTGAGGCCGCGGCTAAGAACCTGGTGCACTCCAAAATCCTGACCAGGGCCATGTAAGCCCGTCAGATCAAAATCTCAGGATATTTTTCTCGTCGCTGAACCCAGTGCAAAGCACTGGCTAAGGCTCCTCGTTAAATCCTTTCGATTTTATAAGAAAGGCTTACAGGTGAAAAAAAGAAGGCCTGTTGTATTAGACAGGCCTCCTGTATATACTGTGGTCATCAGGGGTGTTGGATGAGGAGCCTACAGCTGGTGCGCCGAAGGCGTATCAGGTTAAGCGACGAGAACAACACCCCTGTGACCCTACAGGTCAAACTTGATTCCCTGGGCCAGCGGCAGTTCGGTTCCGTAGTTGATGGTGTTGGTCTGCCTGCGCATATAGGCTTTCCAGGCATCGGATCCGGATTCACGGCCACCCCCGGTTTCCTTTTCACCTCCGAATGCGCCTCCGATCTCCGCTCCCGAGGTCCCGATATTCACATTGGCAATCCCGCAATCGGAACCCATCCCCGAAAGGAATTGTTCGGCTTCCCTAACATTCAGGGTAAAGATGGCCGATGAGAGCCCCTGCGGAACATCATTGTTCAGTGCGATGGCCTCTTCGATGGTGTTGTACTGAATCAGGTAAAGCAGGGGTGCAAAGGTCTCCTCCTGGACGATTGGATAATCGTTGCGGACCTCTGCCAGTGCCGGGACCACATACGTGCCGGCTTTGTAGGCATTCCCTTTAAGCACGCTGCCTCCATAAAGGATCCTGCCTCCCTCCTTCTTAACTTTCTTCAGGGCATCAGTATAGAGATCCACGGCAAGGGTGTCCACCATGGGTCCGACCAGTACCGTTTCATCCAGCGGGTTTCCGATTCGTTTGGAAATCTGCTTATATGCCTGTACGAGCCTGGCTTTCACCTCCTCGAATACGGATTTCTGGATCAGAACCCGGCGGGTGGATGTACAGCGCTGACCGGCCGTGCCCACGGCTCCGAACACAATAGCGGGTATGGCCATATCCAGGTCGGCATGCTTTGATACGATCACGGCGTTGTTACCTCCCAGCTCCATAATGGCATTCCCCAGCCTTTTTCCCACAATCCCCGAGATGTGCTTTCCTACGCTGGTGGAACCGGTAACCGAAAACAGGGGGATCCTGCTATCGGCGGCAAAGTTGTCACCCATCACTGAGGATCTGGCTATGACCAGGTTGAACACGCCCTCGGGAACTCCATTATCT
>CAYRLP010000560.1:0-2707 GCA_964424935.1 uncultured Bacteroides sp. | reverse complement strand
GAAATGGATGAGTTTTCCGATGCCTTGGTGACTGAAGAAAATATTTACCTGGCCGGTTCTTCGGAGGTAAAAGTCGGTGGCTACGATATGTATCAGATCTATGTGGCCAAACTGGATTCTCTGGGAGCAGTGGTTTGGGATTCCACCTACGGGGGCTCCACACTGCATTTTGCCAACAAGATCATGTGGGCAAACGACGGCAGCCTGCTGGTGGCCGGAACCGCCTATGACCAGACCATGCACACGCATATGATCCTCCTGACTATCGATGAGGCAACCGGGGAGTCCAACTGGATGCAATCCTACGGTACCAATTTCTATGGTTCCGGGATCCGGGATGCCATTCCCACCTCCGATTACGGGTACCTGGCCGCAGGGCGCGCTTCATACACCGGTACCCAGGATCCCCGCGTGTACCTGATGAAGCTCGATCCCGGGTTCAAGGTAACACAAATGTTGATTCCCAGGATGTATTTAGATCTTCCGATCAGCCCTGCTGCCCCGGCCACCGATGTGATCGATTTTACAGCAGAGGTGGACACCATATTTGGAGTCACCGTCAAGATCGATACCCTTTTGCATTCCTCGGTGGGTGATCTGGAGGTGAGCCTGAGTCACGGGGGAGCTACTGTAATCCTTGCAGATCAGCCAAAACACTCCGGAGAGAATTTTATCCAGACGGGGTTTACAGATAAAACACACAAGCCCCTGGATTGGGGTTATGCCCCCTATACCGACTGGTGGCTGCCCGTGGACCCCCTGTCCGTTTTCCTGACCCATGATCCCGGTGGGGCGTGGTCATTGACAGTCACGGACCATGGGACAGGTAGAAAGAAGGCCACCAATATGCTGGTGGGATGGAGCCTGAACCTGCTTGTGGAATCCCAGGGAGGAACGGGGATCCCTCCGGAGGAGGCGCTGGTCAACTTCGGGCTGGAACAGATCCGCCCCAATCCCGTGGACAAGGAGGCCGTTATCACCTTCCGGATCCCGGCTCCGGGACCCGTGCGGATGATGGTCTACAACCAGTTGGGACAGCTGGTAGGAAATATTGCCGATGAGATCCTGCCGGAAGGGGTTCATGAGCGCATCTGGCAGCCCGGATCCCTGGCTCCCGGCACCTACTTCATCCAGCTGAAATCGGGCGGGATGGTAAGCGTCCGGAAGGCGGTTGTGAGCCAGTAACGGCTGATCAGGATTTGGTGTGGTCGGAGCGGATATGCAGGTCGCGCTGCGGGAATGGGATCTCGATGCCCTCCTCTTTCAGCCGCTTATTGATCTGTACATAAAGTTCACTCTCCACTTCCAGCCTGTGCGTCATGTCTACCCAGGCCAGCAGCCGGAAGTTCAGCGAACTGTCCCCGAATTCAATAAAATAGGCATAAGGTTCCGGTTTCTGGTTCACCAGTTTGTGGTTCATGGCTACCTCCTTCATTAGGCTGAGTACACGTTCCGGGTCGGTGCCATAGGTCACACCCACCCGGATATCCATGCGCCGGAACGAGTCGGAAAGCGTCCAGTTGATCATCTCGTTGGAGATCAGATTGCCGTTGGGGACGATCACCTCGGCCCCGTCGAAGCTTCTCACCCGGCTGGATCGAAAGCCAATGCTCTGGACGATACCGAGCAGTTCCCCCACCTCGACCACATCCCCCACATTGATGGGCCGTTCAACAGCCAGGATAAGACCTGAGACCAGGTTATTGAAAATGTTCTGCAGCCCGAAACCGATCCCCACGGAGAAGGCTCCCAGTACAATGGAAAGGTTGGTCAGTTTCATGCCTGCGGCCGCCGCCGCAAGGAAGAACCCTCCTGTGATCAGGGCGATCTTCAGCAACAGGGTGATAGTGCCCGGAATCCCCTTCCCTGTTTTTACCCGGGTGAACACATCCTTCTCCAGGATCCGGCTGACGATCCGGGAGATGATAATGGATAGCCAGATTACGAAAAAGAAGATCAGGATGTTGCCCAGGGTTATGTTCACTTCTCCTATATTGATCCCGTCCGAAAGTACGCCCCGTCCCCATTCGAAAACCTGGTCCCGTACCCGCAGGATCCGGAGCGCAAAAGAGATAAAGACCAGTAAAAGCAAAAAGTCCGTCAGCCATTTGCCCTTTTTATAGATGAGCTGGAACTCCTCCCGGACCACATTCAGCCGCTGAACATAGTTACTCGAAAGAATCAGGAAAAGCAAGGTATCGGCCACACGTGTTGACAACTGGACCGCAATGGCCAGGAGGGTGATCTGTAAGGGGATCAGGGCCAGGAACTCGGCCAGGTGGACCATACCCACCAGGTTGGTAATGATGGACAGGAATTGCATCACTGTAAAAACGACAACCAGCACCCGGAAGGCCCCATCCAGAGACCGGTGCCGGATCATCCCGGTAAAAGGTTTCCGTGTGTGCACCCAGAGGAACAGCCAGATTCCCACCAGCGCGAAAGCCAGGACACCGATCCGCATCAGAATCCCCGGATGGTAGATCAGATCATATAACAGGGTAATGATCAACGTGGTCACCAGCACAATGATCCAAATCCGGAACCTGTGTCCATAAATCCTGATCATCAGGATAGCCATGGGAATCATCAGGATCAGCAGGTTCACCGCGTAGAAGGTCTGCGGAAGATCGGGGATCATAAGCCGGATCAGCAGCCCTGATACAAACAGGGTGAAAGCTACCGGGAGTTTGATGAAGACCAGGTG
>CAYRLP010000559.1:0-2712 GCA_964424935.1 uncultured Bacteroides sp. | reverse complement strand
TCCCTAACCTCATGACTTTTTTTAAACGGCATGGGATCGAGAAAGAGATATCCGCAAACCCTTCAGATTATAAACCGGGAGATATTGTTTGCTGGGATCTGGGATACGGTATCCAGCATATCGGGATCGTCGTGAAGCAAAGGTCCCCGGATGGAGAAAGAAACCTGATTGTTCACAACATAGGGGCAGGTCAGGTCGCGGAGGACTGTTTGTTCCGTTTTAAGGTTATCGGTCATTACCGGTATAAAAAATAAAAATATGATTGCAAAAACTCCCCCTCCGCCTTACTATGCAGTGATATTCACATCTGTCCGGACCGAAGGCGATCAGGGGTATTCAGAAATGTCTGAGAAGATGGAGGCACTGGCTAAAAAGCAGCCTGGATTCCTGGGGGTGGAAAGTGCCCGGGAATTCCTGGGAATCACCGTGTCCTACTGGAAAGACCTGGACTCCATCAGGCGCTGGAAGGAACATGCCGAACATACCCTGGCCAGGCAAAAAGGCAGGGAGGTTTGGTACCAGCAATACAGAACCAGAATCACAAGGGTTGAAAGAGATTATGGATTTGATAAAGAATAAACCGAACCGGAATGAGCATCAAATACATC
Organism: uncultured Bacteroides sp.; assembly: GCA_964424935.1. Lineage (GTDB taxonomy): Bacteria > Bacteroidota > Bacteroidia > Bacteroidales. Next base: position 2,104 of record CAYRLP010000559.1, on the reverse strand, counting down.
ACCAACGAACAATTGTATGTGCATGTGATCGAACCTGTGATGCATGCAACCTCCTTCGTCTGGCTCGGCACGGCCGATATTAAGGACCTGCATGTGAGTTTCAAAGGTTCGGCTCATTCTTTCCTGTGGGTACTGGACAGCCTTGTGAAGCGAAGAGTGGCCGTCCGGCTGTTGCATGCCAAGGAACCCGGTGGACCGTTCCGCAAGAGCTTTGACAAGTATCCCCTGTTATGGGAACACATGGAACGACAGTTGTGTCCCCGGGTGCATTTCAAGCACATCATTATAGACGGTACATTTGCCTATACCGGATCCGCCAACCTAACAGGGGCGGGACTGGGGATGAAAAGCACAGATTCCCGCAATTTCGAATCGGGTATTGTGACCACAGATCCGGAATTGGTCGAATCCATTATGAACCAGTTTGATGAGGTCTGGAGGGGGAAGTTCTGCAGAAGCTGTAAGCGCAGGGAATATTGCGGGGACCCCATCCTGTAGCATCCTGTATTATGAAAAAACCATACATATTAAAAAGCTTCCCGAAAACAAGAATTGCCACCGTGGACAGCTTTGCCATGGGCTTGCGAAAGCATCATGTGAGCGCCCTGCTGGAGTTTGACGTGACCGAAAACCGGAAAAGACTGCAGGAACTCCGAAGAAATGGGAGCCGGGTCTCTTTCAACGCCTGGCTGATCAAGATCATCAGCAATGTCATTCAACAGCATCCCGAAGCTGCTGGATTTCTGAAAAGCAAAAGGAGACTGATCCTGTTTGAAGATGTGAACGTCTCCATCGTGGTGGAAAAAATGGTGGGCGCAGAAAGGGTGCCCATTCCACTGCTTATTAAAAAAACCAACGAGAAAAGCGCCGTGGAAATAAGTGCTGAAATCGAAAAAGCCAAAAGCCGGTCCTTTTCGGAAAATGAGATTGTGCTCCATAAAAAGGCGACTTTCCTTGAAAAGCTCTACTACTACCTGCCGGGATGGATTAGACGGACCGTCTGGAAAATCTTATTGAGCAATCCAAGGTTAGCTTACAATATGATGGGAAACGTGGTGATCACCCCGGTTGGAATGATGGGGAAACTCAATGGCTGGTTTATTCACCGGTCCGTTCATCCCATTTCATTCGGAGTCGGTTCGATATTAAAGAAGCCGGTTGTGATCAATGACGAGATAAAAATCAGGGAAATCCTGAATATGACCATTCTGGTGGATCATGATCTGATCGACGGAGCTCCCATGGTCCGTTTCCTGAACGACCTGTCAAAGCAGATCGAAAAGGAGCCGGCCGTAGTTCCCTGAGCCTGGAGTCCGGTTCACCGGTGTTAAATCAGTAAATAATTCCCTACATTTGGTATTTACGCTGCATTTGATTCAAGGAACCTTTCATTCATACCGGTATGAGAAACACAAAATTCATACTGATCGGTGTGGCTGTGGTCTTGATCATCGGGCATATCTCCGTTACCGATTTTGAGGACCTGAGCTGGTCAAACAATTCGGGGAGCTACCTGGGAATCATCGCCATGGTTCTGCTGGTTATCAGCATTGTTATCTCCATGATCGAAAAGAAGAAACCTTGAAACCCGGGACTATGAAACACCTGATCCTCTGCGGACTTTTTTCCTGTGTATTGCTGCTTCTGGGATACGGTCAGGAAGTAGCCAGTATCCCTTTTGATGCCACAAACAACAGAACCTATGTCACCGTTCAGATCGGTAACCTCACCATTCCTTACATCCTCCTGGATACGGGTTTTGGAAGCGACGGCCTGATGTTATTCAAAGAGGCCTACCGGGACTCTCTGGAGCTGGATCATGCCATGGCGGCCCAGATTGGCGGGGCAGGAAGCGGAGAAGATGCAAGGGCGCTGGTATTCGATTCCGTTTCATTCAGCCTGGGGGATGCTGTTTTTGTGAACCAGAGAATGATTATTCTTCGCGGTAATTCAGGATTTTTCGCCAACGGATTACTGGGTTATTCCATCTTCGGCCATTATGTGACTGCTTTTAATTACGATCAGAACACCATGACCCTTTATACGCCGGATCAATTTGAAATCAATGAATCGGACTGGTCCATCGTTCCGCTCTATTTCAAAG
>CAYRLP010000558.1:0-2716 GCA_964424935.1 uncultured Bacteroides sp. | reverse complement strand
TATAAGCCTTATATCCACGGGGATGGGACGGGATCCGCCAACCCTGTAAATTTCCCGGTTTTGCAGGACACTGAGGATCTTGGTTTGAAGCCGCATGTCCAGGTTCCCTATCTCATCCATAAACAGGGTACCACCAGAAGCCAGTTCGAAACGACCGGCTTTCTGCTCCAAGGCATTGGTAAAAGCCCCTTTTTCATGCCCGAACAGCTCACTTTCAAACAGGTTTTCGTTCAGTGATCCGATATCAACCTTAAGGAAGGTACCCTCAGCCCGCTCCGACTGCAAATGAAGCTGCCGGGCTACTAGTTCCTTACCGGTGCCATTTTCGCCGGTGACGAGTACATCTGCATCGGTAGGGCCTACCCGGCGGACGAGTTCCTTGACCCTTTGCAACGCCATGGATTCGCCGATGAATTCAGTGTAATTCTGACCATTTTCCTGTTCCAGGAGTTGGGCCCTTTCCCTGCAGGCGGCAGCATTCTTCCTGGAGTGGCGATATTTCAGAGCAGAGAGAATGGATGCATGCAACCGTTGGTTCTTCCATGGTTTTACCAGGAAGTCGTGGGCTCCCGCCTTAATCGCACGGACTGCCAGGTCAAATTCACCGTAAGCAGTTATCAGGATCACCGGGAGGTCCGGATCATGGTTCAGGATCTGCTGGAGCAGATCCATGCCCTCCTTCCCATCCATCTCCCCGCGATTGAAGTTCATATCCAGCAGTACAACATCTACACCCCCATCTTTCAATCGTTCCAGGAGGACCTGTGGATTCCCGGTGACGCTGACTTCGGTGAATAGCTGCTTAAGAAACATCTTTGAACTGTGCAGTATGCCGGGGTCATCGTCCACTACCATGATACTGGCCGGTTCTGCTTTCATAGGTCTGAGGTTTTGTATAAAGGTATATATTGTATCAATATCGCACAATAGCTGTTGCAATATTGCAACACCTGGGCACTTTTGAAGTTCTAAAGAGTTTGATTAAATTGCAGATAATGAATGGGTTATATATGTTGGCATGTTTTTGGCCCCTTATGTATGAACCCTATATCAATATCTTATGTTTGCATTAAGCCTCAGGCTCATCCTAAGAAATATCTGGAAATACAAGGGTGTTTCCATCATCAATATCTTCGGACTATCCATGGGAATGGCCTGTTCCATCCTGCTCCTTCTCTGGGTGAACTACCATTACCAGTTTGATAAATTCCTGGAGCAACCGGACAGGGTATTCCGGGTAATTCAGCACATCAAGTTCGAGGACATGACCACCTGGACCATAACGCAGGGACCGCTTGGACCGAGCCTGAAGGAGGAGGTACCCGAAATCTCCGATTATTGCAGGTTTGTACGTTCCAGCCTGAGTTTTGAAAAAGACGACGAACAGGTGAGGGAGACAGGTTCCTATGCCGACCCTGCCGTATTTGATATGTTTTCGGTCCGGATCACCAGGAAACAGATCGAACAGCCTCTGACAGAGCCTAACCAGATCGCTATTTCAGAATCCATGGCCAGAAGATATTTTGGAGATAAAGATCCCATAGGCCAGACCATGCACGTGCCTCCCGACCAGGATTTCATGGTCGCAGCAGTTTTCGAGGACTACCCAAAACAGAGCCATTGGTGGTTCGACTACCTGATCCCCTTCGAATACCTTGGTATACGGGGTTATACCATTACCCGCTGGAACAACAGCGGGTATTATACCTATGTAGCCATTTCGGAGGATGCCTCCCCCGGAGAGGTGGTCAAAAAGATCGAAGACTTCCTGAAACCGAAGCCTACCCTGGAGGAGTATGCGAAGCTGGACCTGCAACCCGTGCAGAAGATCCACCGGACCACCGGATATGATTTTGAAGGGGCCAATACCATTGAAGGAAAATACCTGAAGATCTTCCTGGCCATCGGGATCTTCCTGATCGTGATTGCCTCCATTAATTTTATGAACCTGGCCACAGCTAGGGCATCCGGACGGACCAGGGAGATTGGTATGATAAAGACCCTCGGAGGAATGCGCAAAAACCTGGTTCGTCAGTTCATCGGGGAGGCAGTAGCGATATCGCTGGTCTCCACCCTGGTAGCCATGATGCTGGTGGAACTGGCACGACCCGCCTTCAACAACCTGACCGGTACAGAAATCAGTATTGAATACAGCAATCCCCTGGTCTACCTTTATCTGCTGGGCTTTGGATTGTTAATTGGAGTGCTTTCCGGGCTCTACCCGGCTTTCTACCTGACGTCCTACAAGCCCATCGCAGCCTTGCGGGGATCGGTAGAAGGACCCAGGGCAAGGAGCAGTTTCCGAAGGGCACTGGTGATTTTTCAATTTGTAATTTCCATCGTTCTGATCACTGTTACCGTGATTATCTCTTCCCAGATCACATACATGCTGAACAAAGACCTGGGTTATGACCAGGACGAGGTGATCTGGTTTCCCGCAAGCCCGGGTTTCCAGGAGAATTTTGAGTCGATCCGGGATGAAATGCTTTCCTACCCGGCGGTCAAATCCATCAGCCGGACCGGGAGCCTTCCCACGCGGGGTTATAACTTCTCCAACAGCCGTTTTCGTTGGGACGGACAGGATCTATCCAAAGAAACCCTGTTCCGGGCATTGCTGGTGGACTTTGATTATTTCTCAACCCTGGGAATTGAAATGAAAGAAGGGAGGGCCTTCTCGAGGGAATTTGCGTCTGATTCTCTGGCCATCATTCTGAAT
>CAYRLP010000557.1:1600-2719 GCA_964424935.1 uncultured Bacteroides sp. | reverse complement strand
CTTGCCGCTGGGCCTCGGCCCGGAGGCGCCCGGGGAGGCATATACGGGGCCTTTGCCGGGGGGCACGTAATTGGGGGGGGGGCAGGTGGCCCACGGGGACATCCGGGCGAAGGCGTTTGACCTGAACGGGATCTGGGCCCCCTACTACACCATGCATAAGGTGATGAGCGGACTGAACCAGGTGTACCGGACCTTCGGATACCATAAAGCCCTGGAGATCAACGTGCAATTTGCCAACTGGCTGAGCCGTATTGTGGGAGATCTCACCGAGGAGGAGATCCAGGAAATGCTGAATTGCGAACACGGGGGCATCAATGAATCCCTGGCCGACCTGTACGGGTTTACGGGAGATCCCGAATACCTTATTCTGTCCCGGACCTTCCAGCACCGGGCCATCATCGATCCCATTACAGAAGGCCAGGATATCCTGGCCGGGAAGCATGCCAACACCCAGATACCCAAGTTCGTGGGCCTGGCCCGCAGGTACGAGCTTGGCGGGGATGAGTACGACCGGATGGGAGCCCTCAATTTCTGGGACATGATGGTTCACCATCACAGTTACGTTACCGGGGGGAACGGGAACCACGAATACCTGGCAGAACCCGACCGTCTCAATGACCAGTTGAGCGATAACACCACGGAGAGCTGCAATGTCTATAACATGCTCAGGCTTTCCGAACACCTGTTCAGCTGGAGCGCCGATGCGGAAGTCATGGATTTCTACGAGCAGGCCCTGCTGAACCATATACGCTCTACCCAGCATCCCCAGACGGGAAGGGTCATCTACAATCTTTCCCTGGACATGGGAGGATTCAAGGTGTATCAGGATCCCTTTGATTTTACCTGTTGCGTGGGCACGGGCATGGAAAACCACTCCAAATATGCCCGTAATATTTTTTACCACAACGACCGGGAGCTTTTTGCCGTCCAGTTTATTGCCTCTCAGCTGGTCTGGAAGGAGAAAGGGGTGAAGGTCCGGCTGGAGACTGACTACCCGGAGGGCGAGCAACTGACTTATTTCATGGAAACGGAAGAACCGGTGGACTTCGATTTTAACATCCGCTATCCGGATTGGGCTCAGAAGGGGATTCGTTTGCTGGTGAATGGAGGGGAGCAACC
>CAYRLP010000557.1:0-1590 GCA_964424935.1 uncultured Bacteroides sp. | reverse complement strand
CCCGTGGATCAGGAACCGGGCAGTTTTGTAAAGATCAGCCGGACCTGGGTAACGGGAGACCGCATCGAGGTGACACTTCCGTTTTCACTCCGAACTGAGGCGATGCCTGATAATCCGAACCGTATCGCCATTTTTAACGGGCCCCTGGTTCTGGCTGCCGATCTGGGTCCCGTCACCGATTCCCTGGCCACAGATCCACTGTACGTACCGGTACTGATGACCAGGTATCCTGATCCGGTCCTCTTGCTGGTTCCGGTGACCGACAGTTTCAACACATTCCGGACTTCGGACGTGGCCTATCCCAGAAAGGTGTCACTGAAGCCCTTCTACCGGATGCATGATCGTCGCTATACCATCTTCTGGGATACTTATACAGAGGCTTCCTGGAAGGAGCGGGAAGCGGAAATAGCCCGTGAACAGGAACGCAAGCGTGATCTGGAACGACGCACCATAGATGTGTGCCGCCCGGGGGAGTTGCTGCCCGGGCAGGGACATGACCTGACGGAGGAAAACACCTGGATAGAGGAGTTCCGGTCCAGGAAAGCCCGGACGGCGGACCGGGGAGGCTGGTTCTCCGTCGAAATAAAGGTAGATCCCGTGGATCCATGGAGCCTGTCCGTGGAGTACTGGGGAGGCTACACCGGCTCCAAGACTTTCGACATTCTGGTCGCTAACCGTCGGATCGCCACGGAGGACATCGCCCAGATCGCACCGGGCAAGTTCATCGATATTGACTATGAAGTCCCGGAAGACCTGGTACGCGGAAAAGAGCGTGTGGAAGTGAGATTCGTTCCGCACGAAGGACACCGGGCCGGACCTGTGTTTACGGTCCGGACCGTCCGCAACTGAGCGTGAAATCCGGCATATTTCCCGGTTGACTGAGCGGAGGTTAAAGTAGATCAGACCATCCCTGCAAATCCCATAAACGCCAGGGCCATGAGACCGGCCACAATGAAGGCGATGGGAACCCCTTTCAGGCGTTTGGGCACCTGGAGCAGATCCAGTTGTTCCCGGATCCCTGAAAAGGTGATCAGGGCAAGCCCGAATCCAAGAGCGTTCCCCACGGCAAACACGACGCTTTCCAGCAGGTTGAAGTCCTTCTGAACGGCCAGTACGGCCACTCCGAGCACGGCACAGTTGGTAGTGATCAGGGGCAGGAATATTCCCAGGGCCTGGTAGAGCGGGGGAGAGATCTTTTTCAGGATAATCTCCACCAGCTGCACCAGCGATGCGATGACCAGGATAAATGTGATGGTCCGCATGTAAACAAGATCCATCGGGACCAGGACCGAATAGTAGATCAGGTAGGTAACCAGGGTGGCGATCACCATTACGAAGGTAACGGCCCCTGTCATTCCGATGGCCGTCTCCACCTTGCTGGAAACGCCGATAAAGGGGCAGATACCCAGGAACTGGTTCAGGACGATATTGCTGACAAATACAGCAGCGATAATGATCAGTACATATTCCATGGTCAGGAGGTTTTTTCTTTGAGCATATTGGCAAGAACGATCAGGTACCCCAGGGCGATAAAGGCACCCGGAGGAAGGATAAACAGCAGCATGGCATCCCCGCTGAGCAGCTTCATAC
>CAYRLP010000556.1:0-2722 GCA_964424935.1 uncultured Bacteroides sp. | reverse complement strand
TCGGAGGTCCATTGCGGCCACATAGGACGGTTCGACCAGTTATGGATCTCGGTCAGCCTCCCGATCATTCCCTGGTTGATCCACTCCCTGGCCACATCCAGGCCGCTCCGTTCGCTCCACGCAAGCAGGTGGGAGCCCACGCCGGTTTTCCTGGCCGTATCGATGGTCAGCAAGGCTTCCTTCATCCGGTTGGCAATGGGTTTGTGGATCACCACGGGTTTGCCTTTGGTTAAAGAAGCGATGGATACCGGGGCATGCAGGTGATCGGGGGTCATGATCTTCACCACATCTATATCGGTCTCTTTTTCCAGCAATTCCCTGAAATCACTGTAGGAAGCACAACCGCTGTAACTCCCCTGTCCGTTCTTCAGCGCGTAGTACTTCTCCACCAGCTCCTGTCCCAGGTCGCGTCCCCCGGGAATGCCGTCCAGGCCACTCCCCCATTCAGAATCATCCAGGGTACGGCGTACAATATTCCGAATGCCGTTCGGGGACCAGTCCACATAGTCGGTGGTGAATTTATTGGGATCGCAGACAGAGGTGATCTGGATATCCTCCTCCCCGATCAGGCTGGCCATTTCCCGGATGCCCTGAGTTCCGCATCCGATGTAGGCCAGGTTCAGCTTATCGCTTGGTGCCGTATAACCCACCCCTCCCAGCACATGCCTGGGGACTATGGTGAAAGCAGTGGCAGCAGCGGTTGTACCCACAAATTCCCTGCGGGTCATTCTACTTGATTTTTTCATGATGATGGTTTAGTTGTAGTGTAGTTCTTGCAATAAATTTAGGAAATTCTGAAGGGATACTGCCTCCGACTATGGGTTTTTATTATTAAATTGGAAGGCGATTTTTCAATTTTGACCAGATACCTAACTAAAATCAACACTATTATGAGTAAAGAAAAAAAAGGTGGAGTTTCCCGCAGGACTTTCCTGGGAACTACAGCGGCCGCAACCGCTGGAATAACGATCGTCCCTAGCCATGTGGTTAGTGGATTGGGATACACCGCCCCCAGTGACAAGCTGAATATTGCCGGTGTGGGCGTAGGCGGCATGGGCCGTACCAATCTGCGGAATCTGAGGAGCCAGAATATTGTCGCTCTATGTGATGTGGACTGGAAGTATGCCGATAAGACCTTTAAGGACTATCCCGATGCGAAGAAATTCTGGGACTGGAGAAAGATGTACGACGAAATAGCCGATGAGATCGATGCCGTGGTGGTCGCCACCGCCGACCATACCCATGCATTGGTCGCTGCACACGCCATGGAGCTGGGCAAGCATGTGTATGTGCAGAAGCCGCTGACCCACTCGGTATATGAATCCAGGCTCCTCACCAAACTGGCCGCAAAACATAAGGTAGCCACCCAGATGGGGAACCAGGGTTCCTCCGGCGAAGGGGTCAACCTGGTATGTGAATGGCTCGCCAACGGGGAGATCGGAGATGTGACCAAGGTGGAAGCCTTTACCGACCGTCCCATCTGGCCCCAGGGACTGAATCAACCTACAGAGGTAATGCCTGTACCTGACACCCTGAACTGGGACCTTTTTACCGGTCCGGCCGTTATGAATCCCTACAATTCCATATACACCCCCTGGAACTGGAGGGGATGGTGGGACTACGGTACCGGCGCACTCGGTGACATGGCCTGCCATATCCTGCATCCGGTCTTCGTGGGACTGAAACTGCAGTACCCCACCCGGGTCCAGGGAAGTTCTACCCTGCTACTCACTAAATGTGCCCCCAATGCGCAGATAGTGAAACTGGTGTATCCCGAGCGCCCGGCCATGGAGAAGATGAAACTTCCCGAAGTGGAAGTGACCTGGTATGATGGCGGACTCCAGCCCATGAAACCCGAAGGATGGCCGGGAGGCAAGAGCATGAACGATTCCGGCGGAGGGGTGCTGTTCCACGGAACCAAGGACACCCTGGTATGCGGCTGCTACGGCGTGAACCCCTGGTTGCTTTCAGGAAGGAAGCCCGAGGCGCCCAAATTCAGGCGCCGCATAGAAAACAACATGGGCGGAGGCCACGAAATGGACTGGGTCCGTGCATGCAAGGAGAGCCCCGAGAACCGGGTGGAAACGGCCTCTGCCTTCCATGAAGCCGGACCGTTCAACGAAATGGTGGTTATGGGAGTATGCGCCGTCCGCCTGCAGGGACTGAACAAGGAGTTGCAATGGGATGGGGAGAACATGCAGTTCACCAATATAGACGACAACGAAGAGATCAGGACCGTTCTTTCCAACGATTTTGAGATCGTTGATGGCGATCCCAGGTTCCTGACCAAAAGAACCCCTCCCTACAATGCCAAGCAGTTTGCCAAGGAGCTGGTGAAGCACAACTACAGGGAAGGCAATTGGGTACTCCCCGACATGCCGGCCTAATGAAAGTTGAACTCAAAAAACCATAACTGATGAGAAAACTGTTTTATCTTTTTATTGCTGTTATATTTCTGGGAATGTCAGCCTGTAATACGGCTTCCAAGAAGGGAGGGGATACTGCCGAGTCAGTAGCCGAAGAGGTGCCCATAAATACCCTGACCGATGAGGAGAAGGAACAAGGCTGGATCCTGATGTTCGACGGGGAGACCTCCAACGGATGGAGAGGGTACAACAAGGAGACCTTCCCCGATTCAGGATGGCAGATCGTGGACGGCACCCTGATGTGCGAACATTCGGGAACCGGGGAAGCCGGATTCGGAGGTGACATCATCTTCGAC
>CAYRLP010000555.1:0-2743 GCA_964424935.1 uncultured Bacteroides sp. | reverse complement strand
TGCTTGTCCACCACCTGCTTCTCCAGGAACTTGGTGTCACCCGGGTCCACAATCTCCACCTTCCGCATCATCTGGCGGACAATGATCTCAAAATGCTTGTCATTGATCTTCACCCCCTGCATCCGGTATACCTCCTGCACCTCGTTCACAATATACTCCTGCACCTTGGTGGGTCCTTTGATGGCCAGAATGTCGGCCGGGGTAATAGCCCCGTCTGACAGGGGTATACCGGCCCTTACGTAATCGTTTTCCTGTACAAGGATCTGCTTGGATAGCGGAACTAGGTATTTTTTCACCTCACCTGCTTTGGAAGTGACGATGATTTCGCGGTTCCCCCGTTTGATCTTGCCAAACTCCACTTCCCCGTCAATCTCGGATACAATGGCAGGATTGGAAGGATTCCTTGCTTCAAACAGCTCGGTCACACGGGGCAGACCTCCGGTGATGTCTCCGGATTTACCTACGGCCCTGGGGATCTTCACCAGGATCTCCCCTGCATTCACTTTATGCCCCTCGTTGACCGCAATATGTGCTCCAACCGGCAGGTTATAGTTTTTCACCAGTACCCCTTTGCTGTCAAGGATCTTGATCAGCGGGTTCTTGGTACGGTCCCGGCTCTCCACGATGACCTTCTCCTTGAAACCGGTCTGCTCGTCAGACTCTTCCCTGTAGGTGATCCCCTCGATCACGTTATCAAAGCCGACTTTACCTGCAGCTTCACTGATAATCAAGGCGTTATAAGGATCCCACTCACACATCAGGTCACCCTTTTTCACCGTGGCGCCATCCTTTGTATATAGTTTGGATCCGTAGGGCACGGTATGGGTGGTCAGGGCAATGCCCGTATTCTTATCCACCACCCGAAGCTCCGCCAGACGGCCGATGACTATGTCCACCTTTTGACCGGTATCCGGATCCTTTGAGTTTACCGTCCGGAGTTCCTCAATCTCTACGATCCCGTCGTATTTGGAGATCACATTGGACTCCGAGGTGATGTTCGATGCGGTCCCCCCCACGTGGAAGGTCCGCAGAGTCAGCTGCGTTCCGGGTTCCCCGATGGACTGGGCTGCAATCACACCGGTGGCCTCCCCGATCTGAACCATCTTCCCGGTAGCCAGGTTACGTCCGTAACACTTGGCACAGACCCCTTTCTTGGACTCGCAGGTCAGAACCGAACGGATCTCCACCTGCTCGATGGGAGATTCTTCGATCACTGCAGCGATCTCCTCGGTGATTTCTTCCCCGGATACGATGATCAGTTCCCCTGTAAGGGGATGGTAGATATCATGCACGGTGGTCCGTCCCAGGATCCTTTCATAGAGGGTCTCCACTATCTCCTCATTCTTCTTAATGGCTGAAGCGACCAGTCCGCGCAGGGTTCCGCAATCGTTCTCCTGGATAATCACATCCTGGGATACATCCACCAGACGACGGGTCAGATAACCGGCATCAGCGGTCTTGAGCGCCGTATCGGCAAGACCCTTACGGGCGCCGTGTGTGGATATAAAGTATTCGAGTACCGACAATCCCTCCTTGAAGTTGGAAAGAATGGGGTTTTCAATAATTTCGGAACCGGTGGAACCCGATTTCTGCGGTTTGGCCATCAGACCACGCATACCGGAAAGCTGCCGGATCTGCTCCTTGGATCCCCTTGCACCCGAATCAAGCATCATGTAGACCGGATTGAATCCCTGCTTGTCTGAACTCAGCTGCTTCATCAGGGTCTGGGTCAGCCGGGCATTGGTATGTGTCCAGATGTCAATGATCTGGTTGTAACGCTCATTGTTGGTGATCACACCCATGTTGTAACTGCCTACCACATCATCCACCTGGCTGTATCCATCCACCACGAAGGTTTCCTTTTCATCAGGAATGATAACATCGTCCAGGTTAAAGGAAAGTCCTCCCTTAAATGCCATCCCGTAACCCAGGTTCTTGATATCATCCAGGAACTTGGAGGTTTTTGCGGTACCTGTGGTTTTCAGGACCCTACCGATGATATCACGAAGGGATTTCTTGGTCAGCAGTTCATTGATATAACCGATCTCTTCGGGCACTAATTCGTTGAACAGCACCCGTCCCACGGTGGTTTCAATAAGCTCTGTCTCTCCGTTTTCCGCTCCCGGCTTGGGAATCCTTACCTTGATAACGGCGTGCAGATCAGCACGTTTCTCATTATAGGCGATGGTCACTTCATCGGCGGAATAGAAGGTCATCCCCTCCCCTTTCACCGACTCATTTTCGGTGGAGCGTTTGGCTTTGGTGATGTAATACAGTCCAAGCACCATGTCCTGCGAGGGAACGGCGATGGGCGCCCCGTTGGCCGGGTTCAGAATGTTGTGCGAAGCCAGCATCAGGATCTGTGCCTCCAGAATTGCGGCATTTCCAAGGGGCAGATGCACGGCCATCTGGTCTCCGTCAAAGTCAGCGTTGAAAGCCGTACAGACCAGCGGGTGAAGCTGGATGGCCTTGCCTTCAATCAGTTTTGGCTGAAATGCCTGAATACCAAGCCGGTGCAGGGTTGGTGCACGGTTCAGAAGAACCGGATGCCCCTTCAGTACATTCTCCAGGATATCCCAGACTACGGGATCCTTACGGTCCACGATCTTCTTGGCCGATTTCACGGTCTTGACGATCCCCCGTTCTATAAGCTTGCGGATAATAAAAGGCTTGTAAAGTTCCGCGGCCATATCCTTGGGCAGTCCGCATTCGTGCAGTGCCAGTTCCGGTCCGACCACGATAA
>CAYRLP010000554.1:0-2743 GCA_964424935.1 uncultured Bacteroides sp. | reverse complement strand
CTCTGGCCCACTGCCTGCGATCCAGTTCCGTGGGATTGAAAAGGGCGGGGGATTCCCCGCCGGTTCCCCATTCCATATCCGTGAAGGTATTCATATTGAAATGTACAAAGGCGTAAAACTCCAACTCGTGCCAGTGGAGCTGACGCTCCGAGGGCAGCGGTTCCAGCGGGGCAGGTGGTGGAACCTGCTTGCATGAGACAAGAAGAGTCAGAATGAACAACAGGGAGGTAGTAATTTTCATAGAAATTTCTGGTTTTTTGGATCACTGATATGTTTACCGTACCTCCAGATTGTCTTTGGAGGGCAGAGGCGGAAAGGAATGATGGGGCTCGGTCTGATACCAGTAAGCCACGGAGGCAATATCGCTTCCCTGCTTCAGGTAGCGGCCCCCGCTGCGCCATCCCAGGTCCTGGATGGTCACTTTTAATTCCTTTTCAAAGCGGATGGGATCCGGGATGTGCCAGCGGTACAGGCCGAAGCGCGTGTTCGCCTGGTAGGCCCCGTCGGGCCTGATCACCTGGTGAAGTCCCGAATAGGGTGTGGAAAATTCGGTATACTGGCCTCCCACATCAAAATTGTAGGATCCACAGAAATAATCCTCTGTTCCCGTTCCGCAGATGGTCGGAAATTCCCCGTCCCCGTCCATGAAGAACTTGATCTCTCCTTCGCCCCACCAGCCGTTGTTGTTCACCTGCCAGGCCAGGAAGGTTCCCACATACTGTCCCTTCCCGCGTATCTGGTCTACAATGGTATAGGCCTCTTTTTCCGCATCCGGGGCCGGGCGCCTGAACTGTGCATGAAAATAGGCTGCATCCTCCGGGACATCGGTCAGCACATAATCCACCTGGTAGTAGAGGCGGGTGCGATTGACATCGATGTTCTCCATAGTTATCCTGCATTTCTTTCTGAAAGGCATCTGCCAGTAGCAGTTGAACGCCCGTCCCGGATTCACGCATACGGCCAGTGAATTGAGGTGCGCATATTCGCCCCATCCCATGCTGAAGAAATCTCCCACCGGGACTTCCACCGAGGGTTCTTCCTCATCATCCCAGTAGAAGCGAAGGATGTAAAAGCGCCAATTCCCGGTAGGGGTCAGCCAGATGTGCTGAATGCAGCCGGATCCATCAATCTCCGCCATGGTGAAGGTTTCCCCGGGCTGGATGATCACGTAGGGACTCACTTTGTAACCCCGGCCCAATTCCCGGGCCTCATTGGATGCGGCTCCTTCTCCAAGTTCGGCCATGCCGCCTTTCCCGGGCTCGCCGGTAAAATTCTCCGGCGAAATGCTCCGGGTCTGTGCATCGGAAAGCCTGTAAAGGCTGGAGAGATCGTTCTGGAGACCGTCAAAGCTCTGTGACAGCAAAGCTGTTGGAACTGTCGAAAAAAGTACGATAAGTAGCAGGCTTGTTTTTTTCATAGCGTTGAATTTGAAAAACAAAAGTTAATACATTTTTTGCTTTTAGTCCCGTCTGCTGTATTTTGCTCCGGATATTTGTTTTGCTACATTTATCAACAGGCAAATGGAAAACAACGAACCATTAAGGAAGATCCGGCAAGAGATCATTGAGGGAGGACTTCGCCTGGTAGAGGAAGGACTGGTGGCCCGGACCTGGGGAAATATCAGCATCCGGGTGAACGAAACCCATATGCTGATCACCCCAAGCGGCCGCCCATACAGAGACCTTACCCCTGAGGATATTGTCCTGGTAGACTACCACACCTCCAGGTTTGAAGGAAGCGTCCGTCCCTCTTCAGAAAAGGGGGTCCATTGCGAAATCTACAGGTCCAGGAAGGAGGTAAATGCAGTGATTCATACCCACCAGATGAATGCATCCACTGTAGCGGCAGCACGTCGGGAACTGCCACCCATTCTGGATGATATGGCCCAGATCATAGGACCTTCTGTCAGGGTGTCGGAATATGCTCATTCGGCCACCAGGAAAATTGCCAGAAATACGGTCCGTGCGCTGAAAGGTAGAAACGCAGTGCTGATGGCCAATCACGGTGCAGTCTGTGTGGGCCGGGACCTTGAGGAAGCCTTTGTGGTCTGCCAGGTGCTGGAAAAATCGTGCAAGGCATTTATTGAAGCTGAATTCCTTGGAGGGGCCAAAGGTATCAGCAAGTTCGAGGCCCGCCTGATGCACCGGCTCTACATCCGTAAATATTCCCGTGAAGCGGATAAAAACAAACCAGCCATTTGATACCCGATACCATCCACACTGTCGCCAGTTGAGCCGGGCGATGTTATTCGTCCTCCGGGAAAGTTCCTTCATGGAAGAACCAGGCCGGAAGAATAACCTTTGAAAATTTTCGTGTAAAAATATTTGCCGTTCACGGAACTATTGTTACATTTGGTCACATATTCTGAGCGATTCATGGTAAAGAAGTGCAGGCGCTATAATATCGGTTACGGGAAAATTGCCACCGAGGACAGAAGCTTTCTTCTGCAACTCCTGGTAACCCTGATCGTGGTTTCAGCAGGTGTTTTCTTGAAATTAAATATGTTGCAGTGGGGATTGGTAGCCCTGCTGACTTCTGTATTCCTGTTCACCGGTTTTTACAGGAATGCCGCTCACCTGGTTACCATCTATGACGACAACATCACCAGGGACCAGGCCGTGCGGATCAAAGCCATGAGCACCCTCATCGTGGTGGTCACCGCAGGAATGACCTTCTTTGCCTATCTCATAATCTTTATGCCAAAGATTAATCAACTTATTTAAGCAATAGAACAGAGCTACAT
>CAYRLP010000553.1:0-2749 GCA_964424935.1 uncultured Bacteroides sp. | reverse complement strand
TCCAGTACTGTCCCAGGATATCAAAGGTTTCCTGTTCCGAGGTCCGGTAGGCCGAACCGATCAGTTTTAGTGAAAGTCCGCTTACCGGGCGCCAATGAAAGGAGAGGGCCCCCAGGTAAGTGTCGAACCGGTCCACCTCCTGGCCCTCGTAATAGATTTTCAGATTCAGGGGAAGGTCCTTGGTCCCGAACTCCGTGGTCCTTGTATGGGGGATAAACTGGTATTTGCTGGAGGAATAATTACCCAGGAAGGAGATCTCCAGGGTGCGTGTGAGCTGGTAGCTCAGAAGGGTCTGAAAATCAGAAAATTGTGGTTTGTAATCCCCGCTGGTCTCAAGGGTGTTCAGCAGGTAGGAGGTGGTTTTATAGCGATAGCCTGCCAGATAGGTAAACCGCCGGGTCCCTGTGGCCCCTTCCACATGTGCAGATGCCCCAAGCAGACTGACAGAAGCGGATCCGCGGAACTCACGGGGCCGTTTGTAGGTAATATCCAGGGCAGAGGACATCTTGTCACCATACCTGGAGTCATATCCTCCGGCGGAGAATTTGATGGAAGAGACCAGGTCGGAATTTACAAAACTCAGTCCCTCCTGTTGTGCGGACCGCACCAGGAAGGGCCGGTAGATTTCAATATCGTTCACATAGACCAGGTTCTCGTCAAAGTTCCCGCCCCGGACCGAATACTGGGAACTGAGTTCATTGCTGGAGCTGACCCCTGCCTGTGATTTAATTATGGTTTCAACACGCCCGGTGGTGGTGGGCATGTAATTCAGCTCTTCCACATCAATACGGCGAAAAGTGCTGCCCCGTTCCAGGCGGGCGCTGACTGTAACTTCGCGGATGGAGCGAACATCCCTCTCCAGGGAGATCTCCTGTTCCCGGGTCTCTCCCGGACCCAGGCGAACGGCAAATTGTTTGGTCCGGTATCCCACACAGGATACGATCACCGTATAGGAACGTCCGGAGGGGACCTCCAGAGCATAGGATCCGTCCAGACCGGTCATGGTACCCGTTTCGGTTCCCTGCAGGCTTACACTGGCCAGGTCCACCGGTGCTCCGATGCTGTCCCGCACATGTCCTTTTAACAATCCGGATTCCTGTCCCTGAACCCCGATCGCGGTGCATAAAATCAGTGAAACAAGTAGCAGGTGCCTATACACGGTAAGAGCTTTGCCGAATATAGTACTAACTTGTGAAAAGCCCGGAAAATTGTGCAGAAACTTATCAATCCTCCTGCTTGAAGTCACCCCGTTTGAGTGCTTCAAAAAACTTGGCCCAGCGCATGGGGTCAAAGATGGTATAGTATGGGGTTTGCCCGGCCGAATAAAGCTGGTTATACTGCTGTTTCATCACCTCGCGGAAGGCGATATTCGGATTGGGCGTGGGGCCGTCACGGTTCACCCGGATCTGGGTCTTGATCAGCTCAATGTTGTGATAGGCCCGCTGCTCATCATCATCGGGAAGATCCAGGGCCAGAAAAGCCTCCTTGAACTCCTGGTAGGTTTTCCAGGGGTAGATTCGTACTTCCGCCAGTTGAAAAGTGTCATTAACCATAAAGATATCTGCCGGGTACTGCTGGCCGCCCAGCGAATCGGGGATGACATGCATGGTCGCCTTATGGCCCATATGACTGAAAAGGATGGTATCGCTGGGCCGGACCACAAAGGAGAACATCCCGCGACGGTCGGTCGTGGTTCCTCTTCGTTCGTTCATAATAATAATGTTCACATATGGGAGGGGTCTGTGCTCCAGGTCCCTGACTATCCCTGAGAATTGAACCAGATCGTCATTCGTTGCCCTTTCCTGGTCCCTTCTGCGCTGACCCTCTGCCTGCATACTGAATGCCAGCAGGAGTAAAAATCCCGTCAAGACTTTTATGTACATCCAGTAGCGAGCTGAAAACATGGGGCAAAAATAGCTAAAAAAAAGCGGGAAGATAACAGGCCGCGCCTTTTAAGAATTAAATTTGTGAATTATTAACAACACCGGCATCTGTGACCACCCAGAAAATAGTACACCTGCCACCCTATCCGAGGGGGTTTCACCTGATCACGCGCAGGGTGGTGGAAGCTGCCGGCTCACTGCCGGATACCGGAATCATGCATGTGCTGATCCAGCACACCTCGGCCGGACTCACGCTGAACGAAAATGCCGATCCTTCGGTACGGGATGATTTTGAATCATTTCTCAACCATCTGGTTCCGGAAAAACATCCGCTCTATTCTCATGTTCTGGAAGGTGCCGATGATATGCCGGCCCACTTGAAGGCCTCACTGGTCGGAAATTCGGTACTCATTCCCATAACAAACGGACGCCTGAACCTGGGCACCTGGCAGGGCATCTACCTGTGTGAGTTCAGGAACTACGGGGGATCGCGGAGCCTGGTGATCACCATTACCTCCTGATCCCCGCTGAAAACTGTTGTAGGTTCATGTTTTAGAATAGCAAGTTCCCCTCCCTTATTTTATCTATTTTAGAACCATACAAACGCAGTTGAACATGAAGGGATTTGTACTACTAGGGGATGAGGCCGTTGCCCAGGGAGCCCTGGATGCGGGATTATCGGGGGTCTATGCCTATCCGGGCACTCCTTCCACCGAAATCACAGAATACATACAGCGATCCGGTGAAGCTGCAGAGCGGAAGGTGCATGCCCTCTGGTCCGCCAACGAGAAAACAGCCATGGAGTCCGGACTGGGAATGTCCTTTGCCGGAAAACGTGCCATGGTATGCATGAAGCACGTGGGACT
>CAYRLP010000552.1:0-2751 GCA_964424935.1 uncultured Bacteroides sp. | reverse complement strand
GATGGTGACTTACTGCCCTACCAGGTCGATTCAGAAGAGGCCCTGGATTTATCGAAAGATATTCCTCTAATGATAGGGACAGTAAAAAATGAATTTGTTACTTCCGTCAGTGTTGGTTTGTCTTACGGAACAGAAGAACAGATAATGGAATACATCAGAAATCAGTGGAAAGACAAAGCGGATGCCTATCTGGCTGCCGTTAAAAAGGCATATCCAAACGATTCCAGGCCCTCTGATTTAATTGATGTTGATATTTCCTTCCGCCCGGGGGCAATTAATCAGGCCACTCTTAAATCCAAGTTACGAGGCGGTGCCCCTGTATACCTGTACCTGTTTGGATGGCAGTCGCCTGCATTGGATGGAAGATATAAAGCATGGCATTGTATGGAACTTCCTTTTGTTTTCTACAATATCGAAAAGAATGCGGCCATGACGGGAGGAGGAAAAGAAGCGTATGAACTGGCTGAAATAATGAGCCGGACCTGGATAAATTTTGCAAGATACGGGAAACCCAATCACGAAGGATTGCCGGAATGGGAACCTTTCAGTGAGGCCAAAGGCAATACCATGTATTTTGATAATGTAAGTAAGGTTTTGTACAACCACGACAAGGAACTGATGGAGTTGGTCAGCGAACAGAACCTGTTTTAACATACAACGTGTTAGTGTGTATATTTGGGTTATGGCGTTGTATAATAACGCCTGTAACAGGGAATAAATCAAATATTCAAAAGATTTACCCTAAAAACTAACCCATGAAACGCAGAGTTTTTATTAAGAACGGTGCGATCACCGCAGGACTAGTGGGGTCATCGTCCGTGCTTTTAACGACAGCCCGATCCTGTACCAAGAAACCCAGGATTGCAGGAGTGGCACAGGATGAGATCCGTTCTGCCGGTTATCTTCAAAGTGTACAATCGGAAGATTATTTACCCAAGCCGATCGCGTACCGGGAATCCTATCTGCCGCCTGATGATGTGGAGATTTCACCCATGCCTTTGAAAGAAAGAATCAGACGGAAAATTGTACCGCAGCATGGCTTCTGCAGCATTGAACCCAGCAGCGCGGGCCTGATCTCCGGAAACGGGCCCATCAACATCACCCTGACAGGAGATCCTTACTCGGAACGGATCACCTTCGATCATGAAGAGCTGATCATGCCATGGAAAAGGCCATACGAGGCCAACAAGGTAGCGCACATACTCCCGCAGGTGAGACAACTGCTTCTGGACGGGAAATATCAGGAAGCTGTTGACCTGGCTTTCACCGAATGGCAGAAGGGGCCCATCAGGATAAATACATGGGGGCACCCTACGGTTACGGCATTCAATTTGCAGTTGGATTTTCCAAAGACTGCATCGGTCACGGACTATCTCCGCACCGTCAATTTCGAGACCGGCGAGGCAAATGTATACTGGAGCGATGAGCGGGGTGACTGGAATCGTCAGACTTTCACATCCCGGCCCGATGATGCCGTCGTCCAGTTGCTCACTGCCCCGGAGGGACAGTCTGTGAATGTGCGTATTACACTGACGGATCCCAGGATGGGCAGGGGTGGAGCGGGGGGACCGGGATCGGATTTCCGGGGAAGGGTATCCGGAACTCCCATGGGGGAAAGCGTCATTTTGCAGGACCTGAACGAGGAACGACTGATCCATAAATGCCGCCTGGATCCCACCACAGACAACAGCGGTTACGCCGGGGTGGTCCGCGTGGTCCGCAACGGCGGCTCGGCCCGCATGGAAGACAGCACTCTGGTCATCGAGGATGCATCATCGGTGATGCTGCTTACCCGCATCGAATGGTTCGCCGATTACAGCGAGGAAAAGGTGGAAGCCATGCGCGTGGAAACGGAGCAACTGACCCCGGACTACGCAGCGCTGCTGGAACGGCACCGCGAGGTACAGTCTGAAGCCTTCAACCGCGTCACGATGGATTTCGGCGGTGACGCTCAATATGGATTGTCCTCGGAGGAGCTTCTGACCGATCAGAGGACCCGGCCGGACTACTCACCCGCCTTCCTGGAGAAGATATTCGAAATGGGACGCTACTGGTTCATCCTGAAAAGTGGCAAGTATCCCAGCAGAAGGGCCGAGGTCAATGCCAATATCAACCTGCAGCTGGCACCAGGGATCCTGGGCGATCACAGGGAGGGCATGAATGCCTACTTCAATTGGATGGAGAGTCTGGTCGAGGACTTCCGTACCAACGCAAAGAATATCTTCGGGATGCGCGGCACACATTACAGTCTCTGGCCGGACATTGGAATGGGCGTCGCGTTTCATTATTCCCAGAGCACTTCGTCCGGTGAGATGTGGCCCCACCTCTACTGGCTTTCTGCAGGAGGCTGGTGTGTCCAGCCGTTCTGGGATTACTACCTGGCAACGGGAGATCTGGACTTCCTCCAAAACCGGGTTGTACCTGCTTATAAAGATTTGGCCCTGTTTTATGAGGATTTCCTGACGCTTACCGACGAGAACGGGAATTACATCTTCGTCCCGTCCTTCTCACCGGAGAACCATCCCGGGAACCTGAGGACTTCAAACATGATGGTGGTAAATGCTACAATGGACATAACAGTCTGCAGGGAAGTGCTGAACAATCTGATTACAGCTTGCGAAACCCTGGAAATCGAAGCCGAGAACGTGGCGAAATGGAAGGCGATGCTTGAGAAGATGCCGCCCTACATGCTTGAGGATGACGGCACATTGAAGGAATGGGCCTGGCCCGATCTGGAAGAGCGTTATAACC
>CAYRLP010000551.1:0-2753 GCA_964424935.1 uncultured Bacteroides sp. | reverse complement strand
TATGGAGGGAGCATAAAATTGCCTTGCTGGTGCATACACCGGTTCCTTCAGGAAAAAGAGAAATCACAAGTCCATGGGGATTCCCTGACGAATTAAAATGCTGGAACTGGGAAGGCCATGAAGGGGAGATGATGCAGGTACATGTTTATACACGAAGCGAACTGGTCAGACTTGAATTGAATGGAAAAGTCATTGGTGAGCAAACCGTGGATGACAGCAAATCCATCACCGCCACTTTTGAAGTTCCCTATGAGCCGGGAACGCTCACTGCCCGTTGTTATGATAACGGAGTAGAAACCGCTTCTGAAACCATAAATACGGTTGGGGAACCGGCAGCTGTCCGGCTTTCTGCGGACAGGTCAACCATTAAAGCAGACAGGAATGACCTGAGCTATGTGATGGTGGAAATCATAGATTCTGAAGGAAATGTGATCCCTAATGCAGATGATATAATGGTGAATTTCAAGCTGGAAGGCAACGGGGAAATTGCCGGAGTCGGAAGCGGAAGTCCCACGGATTTATCAAGTTTTCAGCAACCCCGTAAGGAGACCTGGCATGGGCGGTGCCTGGCAATAGTGCGTCCCTCAGGGGAGGATCCCGGAACCATCACCCTGACTGCCAGCTCAGAAGGTCTGGAAAGTTCGACCGTTGAAATTAGCACTGAATGAACAGTAAGGAGAACTGGCTCAGGCTGATTAAAAACGACCATCCCGGCTGGATTGGAACTCCCTGGGAGGCTTTTAAGGGAAACGACCCCATAGGTATGTTCGTCGCTGATCCGATTACACAGTCTCTGTTTGTAGATGGCATTGTCTATGACGTTCCGCAAAAGGATGCCTGGGGCGTCACCTGGATGTGGTTTTCCGGATCAGTTGCCCGAAATCCGCACATCACGGACGAAAACAAGGTTTTGAAAGACATCACCAGGTGGAGGGAGACCGTGGTGTTTCCGCCGCTGGATGGTCATGACTGGTCAGCAGTGCAAACGTTCATGGAATCGGTTGACCGGAGCGAGTACCTGACCATGTGCTTCGTAAACGGGGGCCTGTTTGAACGCTCGCACTATTTGATGGGTTTCGAGGATGCACTCGTCAATTACCTCGTGAATCAGGAAGCGATTTACGACCTGCTGGGGGCAATTGCTGACTGGAAAATCGGCCAGCTGAACCGGATTATGGATATCATGCAGCCGGACATAGTCCACTTCCATGACGATTGGGGAAACAAAGCCAACCTATTTATGTCTCCCGATGTGTGGCGCAAGATCATCAAACCGCATCATCAGCGCATAATTGACACTGTCAAGTCGAGGGGACTTATATTCATGCATCATGCGGATTGCATCTGCGAGCCCATTGTGGAAGATATGGCGGAGATGGGGATCGATATCTGGCAGGGCGTCATTCCCCAGAACGACATCCCGGCGATCCAGAAGAGACTGGGAGGACGCATGGCACTGATGGGTGGCATTGATGCGCAGCTGATTGACAGGCCCGATTACGATGAGGATACCATCCGGAAGGAGGTGAGGCGGTGTATAGATGACTACTGTCCGGCCGGACACTTCATTCCGTGCATCCCAAACATTAAACCCCTCTACCCCGACGTCGCCCGGATTTACCACGACGAGCTCCAAAAATATGGCAAAGAATTCTATCAACGCACTGGACCTGAACTATGAAAAAAGTACTAATCCTTCTGGCAAATGGCTTTGAATTATACGAAGCATCTGCATTTATAGATGTTCTTGGTTGGGCAACAGTATTTGGATCAGAACCAATAGAAATAGTAACAGCGGGTTCCGGCAAACGACTCCACTGCACATTTGGATTTGATGTAATTCCGGATTCACTGATATCGCAGGTAGATCTGAATTCATTTGATGCGTTAGCAATCCCCGGGGGCTTCGAAAAAGCTGGCTTTTACAAGGATGCATTCTCCAAGAAGTTCCTTGAAGTAATCAGACAATTCGAAGATTCCGGCAAACCAATTTCATCCATCTGTGTGGGGGCTCTGCCTGTTGCTAAAAGTGGTGTCCTGCAGGGGAGAAATGCAACGACCTATCACTTACTGGAAGGCAGAAGAAGAAAAGAACTGGGATCTTTTGGTGCAATGGTACAGGATTCTCATATTGTAAGAGATAAGAACATTACCACTTCAAGTTCGCCTGCTACAGCTATTGAAGTGGCTTTTGATCTTTTAGAAAGACTCACATCGAAAGAGAATGCAGACAATATTAAAGAATTGATGGGATTTGAAACAGCAAAAAAAAAGAAGTCTAACAATAACAAATAACAGTTTATCAGTCACTTTAACACGGGAGGAAAAAAAATGAACACGAAACAAACCACAAGCATTCTGGAGAATAGAAAGGTGAATGTGAAGGCCAGGCTCGCTTTTCTATGGGTAGCCTTGATGTTCTTCTATATTTATAACGATATATTCTCATTCTTTCAGCCCGGGCACGTAGCAGGATTGGTAGAAGGGGAACTGGAAGGCGTACAGTTTACTCAAACAATCCTTTTCGGCGCAGCTGTGCTGATGGCGATTCCGAGCTTCATGGTCCTGCTGTCCCTTACATTGAAAGCCAGAGTGAATCGCCTGGTGAACATCATCGTAGGCATTCTCCATATTCTGGTCCTGATAGGCACGCAGTTCGTAGGTGAGGGTGAAACCTGGATTTACTGGAGGTTCTATGAACTGCTGGAGGCCCTGTTCCTTGTGCTTATAATCTGGACCGCATGGAAGTGGCC
>CAYRLP010000550.1:0-2754 GCA_964424935.1 uncultured Bacteroides sp. | reverse complement strand
GAGTACGGGATCCAGGCAAGCGAGATAGATTTAGGTAACACTACTGCCACCTACAACCTTGCCATCCAATTCGAAGACAGGGGCTTTCCTGAACAGGCCATTGAACTCTACAGAAGGGCCATTGAGATGGACTCCACATTTGTTTCGGCGTACAGCACTCTGGGTGCGCTGTATAATAAACTGAGACGTCCTGGTGATGCCATCATTACCCTCCACAGGTCCCTTGATATTTCCCCGGCTTCCAGACATAATTACAGGATCTATAAAAACCTGGCGGAAGCCCATTATCTTCTTAAGAATTATGACAAGGCCCAGGAGTACCTGGAGCAGTCAAAAGCCCTGAAAGCAGATGAGCCGGAAACGGAAAAGTGCTTCGCCAGGAACTATGAAGCCAAAGGCGATCTGGAAGCATCAAGTCTGCACTGGCGGAGATACCTGGCCCTTGAAACCGATACGGTGGAACTGCAGAAGGCCCAGCAGCATCTGGATTCCATCCGGCTGCAGCTTATAAAATAGGAAAAGGCGGGATCTGCCCCCGCCTTCTCCTCGTCAAGAATTAACCTTAAACTACTTGACTACGGATAGTGTAAGGGTTTGACGCTGCCCGGGAATTGTCAGCTCCAGTAAGTATAAACCGCTGGGAACCTGGCCCCCCTGCTCCAGGTCACCGTTCCACAGAACGGTATAGCGTCCCGGTTCCATATGCATCTGCACCAGGGATTTCACAACCTGACCGCTGGTATTGTACACACGCAACGACACGGGGATATCCCTATTCTCCAACTCCGGAATCTCGAAGATGATCTGCGTGAAAGTACTGAAAGGATTCGGACGGATCTCCAGGTTCAGGATCCGCTCATTCTGATAGTCCCTCAGTGCATCACGCTGCGCTTCAGTTGAGGTACCGGTCCCTGAACCGGGAACACCGGATGCTTTCAGTTTAGTCTCCGCTATTTCTTTTTCGAGCTGATCCCTGATCCGGTAAGCTGCCTCCAGCCATGCATTCCCCAGGTCCTCCGGAACTCCTCCGGTATTCATGTAACGTTGCAGGCGTTTGATGAAGGTATTTATTTTATCCAGGGCGGATGCAATCTGTCCTCCCTCGATCCGATCCCGGACTATCTGCAGGTCCTCCAGGAGTCTCGCTCCGTATTTCGCCGGAATAAGTTCTCGCTCGATTGTATTGATAACCGAGGAAATCAACTGACCCAGTGTAAGTATGGGATCAATGGATTCTTCCTTGATGTTTACTTTAGTAACTCCTCCCAATTCAGTATCATGAGTTACCAGCAGATAGGTCGAAGAAGGATCTACCACCAGTGCATATGGTTTCTCACCCACATTAAGTGTATTTAGATACTTAAATCCCTCGGTTTCATGCAGCGTTGCGCCGTACCCCGGTACAATGCTGTAATCCATCTGGTATATAGTGACTGTACCGTCTTCAGGATTAGAGATATACACATACATAGCATCAGGTCCAATGGAAATATTTCTGGGGGATGCACCAGTACTTTCACTAGCAACTACCTTCCCGAAATTATTTCCCGGGGGCTGGTAGATGTCAATGATCAGGATATCGCCCAGATCCGTGGTGGCGACGGCCAGAGCTGCATCAGGTGTGAGGGCAATATGCCTAGTGGCTGAACCGGAACCTGCAGTTACTACCTTGTTGAAATCAATACTCTCCGGATCCCTGTCAATAATCTTCACACCATCAAGACCGGTAACAAGGGCTAAAGCTGCATCCGGTGGTAGCACAATACTCCTGTTGTTGCTTCCGGTTTTGAAATTTTCGATGACATGGTCAAATCCTCCGCTGGCAGGATCCACATCAATCACAGAGACATATTCCGATGCGTTGTTGGCCACATAAACCTTATCATCGGAAGATACAGCCACACCGTAAGGATGATCCCCGACAGGGATATCCTTTATCCGTGAATTAAAGGCTGTACCGGCATCAGGATCCACATTTAACACGCTGACACTATTGGAGTAGTGGTTGGTCACATATACTCTGGTACCCGCCGAATTGATATCGATATCTATGGGAGCTTCCCCCACTGTAATTGAGGGTTCCGCTACCGGGAGACCACTGCTCATATTAATGGGTGTGACTGTACCGCTTCCCCAGTTTGTGACGTAGGCATATCCCGCGTCGGGATTGATCACAACTGCCCGGGTATTGGCGCCGCTTCGTTCCGGTGATAGCCAGTCATAACTTGGATCTGTATTGAGATCCAGTACATCGAAATTGATAGAATTACTTGGATCTCCGTTATTTACAGTTACACTCACCGGACCATCGGTTGCCAGATCAGGTACTTTCACTGTCAGGTATTTCGGGTCATAGCCTATTACTACCGCTTCCACAGTATTAAAGATCACCCTGTTGTTAAGAAGTTCCGGGTCAAAACCTGTCCCACCTATGTTGATCTCATTACCCGCAACCCCGGAAGGAGGATCCAGGTATTCGATCTGCATTACAACATCCCCAGAAGCTGTGTGGAAGGTCGTGGTGGTTCCACTGAATGGACGCTCCGGGATTGAAACATCAAAAATGTCGCTGGTCAGGATTATCTCATAATCCGTGTCGAATTCCAGAGAATCATCAGGCCTGAAGACTACGGTGCGGTTGTCAATAAGGAAATCAAACTCGCCCTGGACCGGAGATCCATTAAGAGGCTGCAGTTTAAAAGAGTTTTCGTTGACTGTCGCAGTATTGATCGGCTCACTAAACATGGCTACCAC
>CAYRLP010000549.1:0-2756 GCA_964424935.1 uncultured Bacteroides sp. | reverse complement strand
GTATCGGTCAATGCATAAAATTAGCCACAGATTTGTAAAACAGGGCAGGCGGAGACATGAATCTGCGGGCAGAATTTGTTTTTTCACTCAGGTAACCTAATTTGCATGAAGGCAGAACTACAAATCATCACTTCGGACCCATGAAGACTTCTGTTACTGAAACCGGACCAGGAAAATCCATTTACATAGTCATGACCATCCTGCGTGTGACCATCGGCTGGCATCTCCTCTATGAAGGAATCACCAAGCTGCTTAATCCCGACTGGTCGGCCGCCGGATACCTGCTCAGTGCCACGGGCCCCCTGTCAGGACTGTTCCATGCCCTGGCAGGAAATGATACCCTGCTGTCCCTGGTCAACATAGTAAATACCTGGGCGCTGCTACTGATCGGTTTGGGGTTGCTGATTGGATTTTTTACCAGGATCTCACAGGTCTCAGCCATGGTACTTCTGCTCCTGTACTACCTCTCCCATCCTCCGGTATTCTCGGAACCGGGTTTCTTCCGGGAGGGATCCTATTTCCTGGTCAGTAAGGACCTGCTGGAGATGCTGGCACTGCTGGCACTCCTATTTGTGCCTACCGGGCAATTTCTGGGAGTGGACGGCCTCCTTTCAAAAATCACCCGGAAGCCTATGCATAAAATGGATCACGGCCAGCCCGATCCGGAGGAGACCAGGGCGGATGTCCGGCAAATACAGCGACGGGAAGTACTCAAACACCTGGCCACCATCCCCTTCCTGGGCGCTGTTATTTATGGGGCCCTCCGGAGGACACGTATGAACAGCCTGGAGGAACAGAACCTGGTGGATACTTCCAGCGGGGCTACGCAGCAATATATCCAGAAGATTCTGGCAGGCTCCAATGCCGTGAACCTGGAGAATCTCAAAGGAAAGAAGTTTACAGATGAGACCAATCTGCTTGATGGAACCCTTCCT
Source organism: uncultured Bacteroides sp. (assembly GCA_964424935.1). Taxonomy (GTDB): domain Bacteria; phylum Bacteroidota; class Bacteroidia; order Bacteroidales. The sequence continues at coordinate 1,821 of CAYRLP010000549.1, read as the reverse complement.
AAAGGCATGCTGGGTACGATGGAATCGTCCAAGCTGATCCTGGGAGGAAACCTGTTGAGCGGCTACGTGCACTCCCGGGATCTGATCTATGTTTCCTCCCTGGTCCTGAACTACCATCAGAAAGAACGCATATTCCGTACCCTGATGCTGGCAGAACAGTCCGGTGTCAACACCCTGCTCTCCAATCCGGTGGTCATGCCCCTGATGACGGAGTACTGGAGGGAGGGTTATGGAAACATTCAGTTCATCAGCGATTGTGCCGGACTGGACTATTCCGACGGAGTAAGAGCCATGAATTTTGACGCATACCTGGATGTGGTCAGACAGGCCATAGACGACGGGGCCACGGCTTGCTATATTCAGGGAGAGACCGCCGACTTCTATATGGAAAACAACGAGCCCGGCAAGCTGGTACAGGTCATGGACCTGGTGCGGAAGCACGGGTTGCCCGTCGGCATCGGGGCCCATAAGATCGAAACCATCAAAAAATGCGTAGAACTGGGGCTCGATCATGATTTCTGGATGAAGACTCTCCATACCCATGATTACTGGTCGGCCCAGCATCCCACGTGGCATGATAACATGTACTGCTATGATCCAAAAGAAACCATCCGTTTTATGGAAGCGCTGGAAAAACCCTGGATTGCCTTTAAAACCCTGGCTGCCGGGGCCATCCAGCCTGAGGATGCATTCCGGTATGCGCTGCAGAGCGGTGCCGATTTTCTATGTGTGGGCATGTATGATTTCCAGATCATTGAGGACGTCAACATTGCCTTGAATGCCTATGAAACAGTAGAAGGCAGGTCCAGACCCTGGAGAGCATAGCGCCAAGCAATCCATAGCAATGAAGATCCCTTTCAAGACTTTCAGGCCTGATATCGGGCTGCTCCACAAGGTGCTTAGGAGGGAGAAAACGGAACGGCCTGTTCTTTTTGAATTCTTGCTGAATCTCGAAACCTGCCGAAGTGTGGCAGGCTGGGACCGTATACCGGAACCGGGAACGCTGGACTATTACAAAATGGTATTGAGGGCCTTCCATTTGCTTGGATATGATGCGGCCCCGGTCTATACCTATCAATCAGGGTTATTCTCCTTCCCCAAGGGGATTCATGATTCCCTGGCCAGCCGGTCACTGAACCAGGGAGCTCTGATTACCGGCCGGGATTCCTTCGACCGTTATCCATGGCCCGATGCGGGCACCGGAAACTATGAGCTCTACAGGCAGCTGGCTTCATACCTGCCCGATGGAATGAAGCTGCTGGGGTTCAGTAACGGTGGGATCCTAGAAAATGCCACCGAACTGGTGGGTTTCGAGAACCTCTGCCTGATGTACCTGGAGGATCCGGAACTGACCGGTGAGATATTTCGTCATATCGGGGAACGTCTGATCACCTTCTATTCCATTGTTGCTTCTATGGACAGTGTGGGGATTTGTGTGGTGAATGACGACTGGGGATTCAAAACCCAGACCATGTTCCCGCCGGAGATGATGGAAACCTTTATATTTCCTTATACCAGGAAGATTGTGGAAGTGATCCATGCCAACGGGAAACCGGCTATCCTGCACAGCTGCGGAAATGTGAAATCCCTCATGAATGCGATCATAGATGATCTGAAACTGGACGGAAAACACTCATTCGAGGATGGCATCTACCCGGTTGAGGATGCCTGGGACTGGTGGTCTGACCGGATCGCCATCATTGGCGGCATAGATGTGGATTATTTGGCACGGAAGCAACCGGAAGAGATCTACCAAAGGTCACTCCGTCTGCTTGAAAAGACTTCGGGAGCCGGAGGCTTTGCACTGGGATCAGGAAACAG
>CAYRLP010000548.1:0-2759 GCA_964424935.1 uncultured Bacteroides sp. | reverse complement strand
GGGTGGGGACCCCTGCCTTGGGAATAACATCCGTTAAAACAACCCCATCGTACAGGGCCTGGTCGTCATAGGTATAGGAACCTGCATCCGGGGTAAACCGGATGGCTTTCCCGCTGTAAATGTATCCCACTGTATTATAGGATAAGAGCAGGCCTCCCGTCCCATCCTCATTCTCCAGGCCGACAGTGGCTTCACTCCCGCTGGCCCGGTCGGATGAAAGGTCAATGATGTTCCGATACTGGATCTGGATCTCATTGGAGCCTTCGTACAGGATGACCTGGAAGGTCCCAAGCAGTGTGCCTGAAGTCCAGAAGGACATATTGTCGAACTGAATAACCAGTTTTCGATTTGGTGATACCCCTATGGTTTGATACATGATATCGCCGGTACTGTGAATGATGAGGTCATCCCAGAATGGTGCGATGTAATTATCCGGATTGATGTCATTGGGGATGGTAACATTGTTGAATGCATTGGAGCCGGAACCGAATTGGACCAGGCCATTGGAACTGACATAAAATTCATCGTAGGTAGTTCCGTAAAAGTCAAAATTGAACCCGATGGGGAATGGTCCCCACTTTCTGTCATCGGCCAGTCCCGAATATATGATTGTGCCCAGGTACTCGGTTTCTGCAGGCAGGGCATGGAGGACCCTGGTTACAGAAATAAGCAACAGGAATAACAAGCTGCCCGATATGCGCGTTCCAAGATTCATGTCGATTTCATTTTACATGTTCAATGTCAATAAACTTCTCTGACCTGTTTACTAAAGTGATCATAAACTGCAACTTATGGTTGCATTCTGAAATCTGATTCGTTTTACGTGAGATGGGGTGACAGGTTGCTTTTTTTTCTACGAAAGTCCGGTTTCGTTCCACGAACAGGAGTAAATCTTCCACCGAAATTTTCCAGCGGCGAGAAGAAAAGTTGATTATTTATATGATATTTTACCCGAAGACTGGCTTCTCCTGAACCGGAATACGTACCTTGGGCGGATTGCATGTAAACGATTTTGTGGGGATGAGATCATCGAAATTTATACTACTTATTTATTTGTGGGTGCTATGCCCGGTTATTACAGTTGGCCAGATCAGGTATATGGATCAGTGGCCCCAGTTTCGCGGCCCCTATGCCAGCGGCACTGTTGAATCGGGACGTCTTCCCCTTCACTGGGACATCCATACCGGGGAGAATATCCTGTGGAGACTGGAGATTCCGGGCCTGGGACATTCCAGCCCGGTAATCTGGGGGGACCGCCTGTTTCTGACCACAGCCATCAGCGGATCCGGCAAGGATTCCCTGAAGGTGGGGCTTTACGGGGACATTGATGAGGTGGGCGACCGCTCGGTACATGAATTCAGGGTATACTGCATTGACAAGAATCGCGGGGAAATACTCTGGGAACGGCTGGCCCGAAAAGGAGTACCCGTAACAGAGAGACATACCAAGTCTTCCCATGCCAATCCCACACCGGCGACTGACGGCAGGTACGTGGTGGCCTTTTTCGGGTCGGATGGCCTTTACTGCTATGATTTTGAAGGGAACCTGGTCTGGACACGGGATTTCGGACGGATCAACGCCGGTCCCTATACGGATCCCGGAGTGGAATGGGGCTTTGGCAGCTCCCCCATTATCCATGAGAACCGGGTGATTATCCAGTGTGATATCATCGGGGATGGTTTTCTTGCATGCCTGGACCTGGAAACCGGAAAAGAGATCTGGCGAACACCCCGGGAGGATGTGGCCACCTGGTCCACCCCGAACCTTGTGAACAGTAACGGACAACGGCAGATTGTGGTCAACGGATACACCCATATCGGGGGATATGATTTTAATACCGGAAAGGAACTCTGGAGACTGGGCAACGGGGGGGATGCCCCCGTCCCGAGCCCTCTATTTGCCCACGGCCTGATCTACATACACAGTTCCCATGGCCGTAACCAGCCGATCTTTGCCATACGACCCGAAGCCAGGGGAGACATAACCCTGGATTCAGAAAGCACTTCCAATGACTATATCGTCTGGAGTATCAAGCGGGGAGGTGCCTACCTGCCCACCAACCTGGTTTACGGCGACTATCTATACAATCTTCGGATGAACGGGAACCTGACCTGCTATGATGCCGGAACCGGCGAGGTGATCTACAAGGAACGGATCCCGCGGGCCATGGGAATCACCGCTTCGGGGATCGCTTCCAACGGAAAACTCTACTACTCTCTGGAACAGGGCGATGTGGTGGTGATCCAGGCCGGCCCGGAATTTGAGATCCTGTCCAGGAATCCCCTGGGAGACCTGATCATGGCCACCCCGGCTATTTCAGAGGACATGATCTTTTTCCGGACACAACACTATCTGGTCGCTGTGGGCGACCGGTCCCGGCCGGCTTCCGGTCAGTTGAACCAGTAAGAGAGTTTTAGTACGATTCCCCGGTTCTTGGTTTGCCATCCGGTTGGATAGGCATTCTCCGTATAGACAATAAAGAGGTCGGATACCGGGGCGAAGCGCCATTGGAAGCGCATGTTCACATTCACATTGTCAATCTGGTTGTTGTATTGAACGAAGGTGGTGAAAAAGAGTTTCTCGGTAAAGGTGATATCCAGTTTGGGGCCTATCAGTACCAGGTCCATACTGGTATAGGGATCGGGCAGCAGAACCCGGTTATAGGAGGCAACCAGTGAAAGGCTTCCGTAGGGCTGAACGCGGTAGTTCATCTCCGTTTCAACACTTGCCCGTGTCCCCCCAAAAAAACCCCCGTAGCG
>CAYRLP010000547.1:0-2767 GCA_964424935.1 uncultured Bacteroides sp. | reverse complement strand
CTTCTATCCCATGATCCTGGGTTCGGGAAGCAGTGCGACCTTCTTTGACAAAATCAAGGCCAAACTCATGAACTCCATGTCCGATTCGTACCTGAAGGGCATGCTCAACAGGCACCGCAAAGAAGCGGGGATCCCGCCTGTGGATGTGGTCTCCCTGAACTGGCTGGGCGACCATGTGATCGTGGCGGCCGATGCCGCACTGAACCAGGTGAAGGAAGGGGTGGATGTCAGATACACGCAAACCGGATACCTCTATCTTGAATCGAAGAACAGTCTCCCAGAGAAGATCGGGGAGTTCATAGCCTCGGGTGATCCGCCTGTCTTTATCGGTTTTGGCAGCAATCCCATTTACTATCCGCAGGAGCTGACCCAGATGCTCGACCGAATTTCCGGATCAACCGGACAGCGGCTTATCATTTCAAAGGGATGGGCGGACCTGGAAGGGACCGGTTCATCATCCGGGGTCCTGTATGTGGATGATGTCCCCTATGAGCTGCTTTTCCCGGAAATGGCGGCCGTAGTTCATCATGGGGGAACTGGGACCATGTCCTATGCTGCTAGGGCCGGAGTACCACAGGCAGGTTTTCCCTTTATGACCGACCAGTTTGTAAACCGCGACCAGATAGCCCGACTCGGGATCGGGCCAAAAACCTGTGATTTCAAGAAGATGACAGACCGCGAAATCGCGGCCGCCATCTCCGAATGCGTGTCCAAAAAACACTATAAGAAGAACGCACTAGATATATCTGAGAAAATTAAAAATGCCGACGGAGTAGGCCTCACCGTACAATTGATCGAGGAGGAGTTTTCTGTATAAGTCATTCTCTCATGAAACCGGTCCACCTGTTCATAATGCTACTGATGCTATGTCCGGTATCGTTGTCCTTCGGGCAAAACCGGGTCCGGGTCACCTCACCTGACGGGCGGATCCGTTTTGAACTGAAGATCAGGAGTTCATCCCCGGAATATTCCATTGCCTTTAAGGACCAGGTTCTGATCGATCACTCACCCCTGAGCCTTGAATTCGGGACCGGGGAATTTGGCAAAAACCTGAAAATCGGCAGCACCCGGACGGAGGTTCTGCAGGAGACCTACCCTCTGGTAGTTGGCAAAACGAAAACAGTGGTCAGCCACTGCAACCAGACCATAATTTTCCTGGAGGAGAAACAGGATCCCCGCCGGAAGGTAAACCTGGTGGTACGCGCCTTTGACGACGGGGTAGCGTTCCGCTATGAGTTTCCCGGGCAGGAGAACCAGGAAACCTTTACCCTGCTCGAGGAAGGAACTACCTTTAACCTCGTGGGGAACCCCGGGGTCCTGACGCTTTACCTCCCTTCCTACCAGACATCCCATGAAGGGAGGTATACACTTACGGATTACCGGGGACTGGAAGAGCGACGGCTGATGGACCTTCCTGTGCTTTTTGAATATCCCCATCAGGTGTTCATGGCCATTACGGAAGCGAGCGTGCGGGATTATGCCGGGATGTACCTCTGGAAAGAGGGGGAGGTGCTTCACAGCAAGCTGTCCCCGAAAATAGGGCAGGAGGAGATCAAGGTGCAGGCTGACCTGCCGCATCATTCTCCCTGGCGGGTTTTTATGATCAGTGACCGGATGGGGGCCCTGATTGAATCAAACATCCTTACCAATCTGAACGAGCCCTGTAAAATCGAAGATACCTCCTGGATCCGGCCGGGAAAGACCACCTTTACCTGGTGGAACGGGAACATGGTGCCCGACACCACCTTCGCCCCGGGGAATAATTTCATGACCAACAAATACTACATTGATTTTGCAGCGGCCAGCAACCTGCAGTACCATTCCATCTATGGCTATGCAGAACAACCCTGGTATGTGGACGACGGGTTTGATTTCGGCACGCCGGGTCCCCATGCAGATGTGACCAAAGCCATCAAACCGCTTGATATGCCTTTTATTTGCGATTATGCACACAGCAAAGGCGTGGGCATCTACGTTTGGGTCAACTGGAAGGCCCTGTATGCAAAACTGGATGAGGCACTGGCACAATTTGAGCAGTGGGGAATCTCAGGGATGATGGTGGATTTCATGGACCGCGATGACCAGGAAATGATCAATATGCAGGAAGAAATCCTGATGAAGGCTGCCCGGCATCACCTGTTTGTCCAGTTTCACGGCTCGTGCAAGCCTTCGGGACTGCACCGGACCTATCCCAATGAGTTTACCAGGGAAGGGACCCTGAATTACGAAGTGTATAAATGGGATACCATCATCAATGCCGACCACGATATCCACATGCCGTTTACACGTTTGCTGGCCGGGCCTACCGATTACCACCTGGGCGGGTTCAGGGCCGTACCGCGCTCTCAGTTCAGGGTGCAGTACACCCATCCCCTGGTGACCAGCACCCGTTCCCACAAGCTGGCCATCTACGAGGTGCTGGAAAGTTACCTGGCCATGGTCTGTGACGTTCCGCCCGCTTACGAAGGACAACCGGGCTTTGAGTTCCTCCGGGCGGTTCCCACGGTCTGGGATGAGACCAGGGTACCCCATGCCTCGGTCGGTGAATATGTGACCGTGGCCCGGAAAAAGGACAGGGCCTGGTTTGTAGGCTCCCTCAATAACAGCCGGGCACGGACCCTGGAGCTGCACCTTGACTTCCTTGGGGAGGGAACCTACACCGCCACCATCTTCAGGGACGCAGAGGATGCGGACCAAAACCCCAACCATCTGATCCGGGAAGAGCGACGGGTAAGCAGGAACGATATTATCCAGCTACCTCTGGCGG
>CAYRLP010000546.1:0-2774 GCA_964424935.1 uncultured Bacteroides sp. | reverse complement strand
TACTTGCTTCCCACATGCCCAGCCCAGTTGTCTTTCCATCCAGCAGGCGATCCCCCCAGATCCAGAGTTTCCGGTTCCGTTCAGCCAGGTGATCGCGGATCCGACTTACTTCGCCTGCGAACAACTCTGCCGGATCGCGTCCCGAGCAGCGGGGGCATTCCTCTTCCCCGATATAAAATACCTCATCCATTCCCGCATGAAAATCGGTGGCTTCAAAAACATCCATTAACTCGTCCACCACCTCGAAGACAATTTTATGGACCCCGGGGTGCAGGGGACAGTAGCTTTTGCAATATAAGCCATCCTCATTGGGCCATTCATATTTCTCCGGCATTTTTACCGATGGGGTCTCGTCAAATTCCGGATAGACCTTCAACAGGTTCCCCGATTCCCCTGCCCAGGATTGATGACCCAGAAGGTTGATCTGGGGGACAATCCGGATCCCATAGGTACGACAGGTTTTCACCAGTTTCTTTACGTCCTGTTTAGAAAGTGCAACCGAATCCTGCAACTCAGGATGTGATTTGTACTGGTACCTGTAATCCACCCGCAGGATCAGTACGTTAATATTCAGGGGGGCCAGTACCTCTTCAATAAATCCCGTGAATTCATCCACGGATCCCGGTTCCGGGGCTGCAATACTGAATCCCCGGACGGGCAGCTGATCCTTCATGACAGTCTGCGCATTCAGGGATAAGGAAGCCAGTAAAAAAAGGTTAAGTATGATCCAGTTAGTTCGCATAAGTTTCTTTATTTGATAGGTACGAAAGTACTCCAATTATATAAAATATTCATGGCTAATGTCATAACTTGAACGCTGAATCCTGTTTCCCGGAAAATGAATACGCATCAATCTGGTTTTGCGAGAAGGGTATTGTGGCATGTCTTGCTGGGGATGGCCTTATACTGGCTGGGAAACGTGTTGGCGGTATTTCCCTGGCTTATCAGTAAAGTCTTTGGGATCCTTGTGATGTTCCTGTCCATCATTCTGTGGGGCTACATTTCCTATTACGCTTACAGGCATGCTCCAAAGAAGGAATGGAACAGGGACACGTTCTCCATGGCTATTGCTTTCCTGCTTACTGCCATGGTTCAGGATTATTTTTTATATGCGGTCTACCGGGGAATACCTGATGAACTATATGTGACAAGTACTTTTATAGCTTATGGTTTTGTCTTTATTTTGCCTTTTCTTGTGAGATTCATATTTCTGAGGAAGTACATTCAGAAAGAGGTTCTGAGGGTCAGCCTTACCAAGCTTCTGGTTACTGTTTCCGTAGCAATCATTGCCTGTCTGATCACCCTCTGGTCTGTGAAATTCTGGTAATCAGGTAGAATATAACAAATGATACACCGAATAATGTTTAAAAACTCGATCAGCAAATACATATTCTGTGGCTCTCTGGTATTGCTGGGTCTGTCCTGCAATCCCCGTGGACCGGAAATGCATGACACGGGCTCAGGGGAAGCAAAGAACCCACCCAATATTCTCTGGATCGTGGGGGAGAATCTGAATCTGGATCTGGGAGTCTATGGCTGCGAGCTGGTGGCCACTCCAAACCTGGATTCACTGGGTAGAAACGGCATGGTTTATACTCATGTCTTTTCTACCAGTCCGGTCTGTGCACCCAGCCGGTCGGCCTTTATGACGGGAATGTACCAGACCACGACAGGTACACATAACATGCGTTCGCACCGGAACGATGATTACCGTCTGCCCGAAGGGGTAAGGCCCCTGACCCATCGCCTGGCGGATGCCGGGTACTATACGGCTAACATTACCAGCATTGGAGACCGGATTGTAGGAACCGGTAAACTGGATCTCAATTTTGTGAACGAGGGTCCCATCTATGACACCGAGGACTGGTCCACTCTGAAATCGAATCAGCCCTTTTTTGCCATGATCAATACCCCCGAGGCGGAATATGATATCTATGACCGGAAGACCGCATCCAAAACACGTGTGGAGTGGGTGGGAGAAAACGAGCATCCCCGGATCGCCACACCCGAAAATATGACTCCTCCGCCTTACTACCCGGATCATGAGATCACGCGTCAGGAACTGGCCCGGTACTATAACTCTGTCTCCGGAATAGACATCCGTGTGGGATGGATTCTGGAACAGCTGCGGCAGGACGGACTCGCGGAAAATACGGTGGTTATCTTTTTCGGGGACAATGGTCGCCTGGATGCGCGTGGAATCCACTGGTGCTGGGATACCGGATTAAGGGTTCCCCTGATTATCCATTGGCCGGCGGATTATGAAGCTCCCCCGGGCTACGAACCGGGGACCGCCAGCGATCAGATCATAAGCCTGCTCGACCTCACTGCCACCACCTTGCAGATTGCCGGGATCCCCCGCCCCCTGAACATGCAGAGCCGGGTTTTCCTGGGAGAACATGCCGATCCGCCCCGGACCTATGCCTTCAGTGCCCGCGACCGGATCGATGAAACCGTGAACCGCATCCGGTCGGTCCGGGAAGAACGTTACCACTATATCCGGAACTATATGCCCGGCCAGGGTTTTGCTTCCCTGAACCGCTACAAGGAGAAATGTTTTGCAGTAATGCCTCTGATGCGTGAATTACAGTCCAGGGGCCTGTTAACCGGTGCGGCAGCAGAGCTTATGGAACCGCCCCCCTTTGAACAATTGTATGATACCTGGAACGATCCGTACGAGATCCGGAACCTGGCGGATTCCGGGGATCCGGCACATAGGGAAGTCCTTCAGCGGCTGAGAGCCGCGCTGGACACATGGATTGCAGAAACAGGGG
>CAYRLP010000545.1:0-2776 GCA_964424935.1 uncultured Bacteroides sp. | reverse complement strand
CATCCATGTTATGCTCGATCATGATCACGGTATTACCTTTATTCACCAGTCTCGAAATTACCTCAAGCAATACGCGTATATCTTCAAAATGAAGTCCGGTGGTAGGTTCATCCAGTATATAGAGGGTTTTCCCGGTATCCTTTTTTGCCAGCTCGGCGGAAAGTTTAACCCGTTGTGATTCTCCCCCTGAAAGGGTGGTGGAAGGCTGGCCGAGACGAATGTAACCCAGTCCCACCTCCTGGAGTGTCTTCAGTTTCCTGAGAATCGAAGGGATGCTGGAGAAGAACTCCACCGCCTGGTTGATGGTCATCTTCAACACATCATTGATATTCATATCCTTGTATCTGACCTCCAGGGTTTCCCGGTTATAGCGTTTCCCGTTGCATGCTTTGCACTGCACATATACATCCGGGAGAAAATTCATCTCGATGGTCTGCACCCCTGCTCCCCCGCAGGTTTCACAACGGCCTCCTTTCACGTTGAAAGAAAACCTGCTGGCCTTGAATCCACGGATCTTGGCATCGGGCGTCTGTTCAAATAATTTCCTGATATCGCTGAATACACCCGTATAGGTTACCGGATTCGAGCGCGGGGTCCTGCCCAGGGGAGATTGATTCACTTCGATCACTTTATCTATCAGCTCAAGCCCCTCCAGGGATTCATAAGGCAGGGGTTCCTTACTGGATTTGTAGAGTTTCTGGCTGATGATAGGATGCAGGGTCTCGTTGATAAGGGTTGATTTGCCGCTGCCGCTGACCCCGGTTACGCAAATGAACTTTCCCAGGGGAAAGGAAACCGTCACGTTTTTCAGATTATTCCCGGATGCCCCCCTGAGCAGCAAAACCTGTCCGTTCCCCGGTCTCCTTTCGCGGGGAATGGCAATTTCCCTGGTAAGGTTCAGGTATTCTGCAGTCAGGGTGTTGCCCTTCACAATCTCATCGGGTGATCCACTGGCGACCAGATCTCCCCCCAGCCGTCCCGCACCCGGTCCCAGGTCCACAATATAGTCGGAAGAGAGGATCATTTCCTTGTCATGTTCCACGACGATTACTGAATTACCCTGGTCCCTTAGGCTCTGTAACGACCTGATAAGTCTCCGGTTGTCACGCTGGTGCAGCCCGATACTGGGTTCATCAAGGATATACAGTACATTGACCAGCCTCGATCCGATCTGGGTGGCGAGCCGGATGCGCTGACTTTCACCTCCTGACAGGGAGCGGGCACTGCGTTCAAGGGAAAGATAGTTGAGCCCCACATCCAGCAGAAATCCCAACCTGCTTCGTATCTCTTTCAATATATCCCTGGCAATGAGATTTTGCCGTTCACTCATATGCTCCTCGATTTGACTGAACCATTCGCTCAGCTCTCCGATGTCCATGGCCGACAGCCTGGCAATATTCTCCCCGTTTATCCGGAAATAGAGCATCTCGGGTTTCAGCCGTGTCCCGTTACAATGGGGACAGGATACCTTTTTGATAAACTGTCTCACCTGCAGGGTACCGTTGCTGCCGTTTCCCTCCCCTGCCATTTGCTGGATGTGATTGATGATTCCATCAAAGCTGAGGAAATAGTTTGAGTTGGCCCCCAGAGGAGTATTCTGGAGCTTGAGTGGCTCCTCGGAACCGTAGAGGATACAGCGCAATGCCTGTTCCGGAATCTCTTTCACCGGGGTATCCAGGGTAAATCCGTATTTCGAGGCAATCGCCTCCAATTGCCAGAATATAAGGGCGTTCCGGTATTTTCCCAGGGGCTCAAGTGCCCCGTTCCGGATGCTTCGGTCCTCATCGGGGATTATCTTTCGGATATCCACATCATTGATAGTACCCAGTCCATTGCAGTGGGGACATGCTCCCTGCGGGGAGTTGAAGGAAAAGCTGTGCGGTGCCGGTTCATTATAGGAGATCCCCGATGTGGGACACATCAACTGGCTTGAAAAGTAGCGGGGTTCCTTTCCGTCTTTCTCCAGGATCATAGCTACCCCTTTCCCCTGTTTCATGGCAGTGGACAGGGATTTTTTCAATCGCTCACGATCCGGTTCCCTGACGGTGAGCCGGTCTATGCGCATTTCGGGGACCAGCTCCTCCAGTTCGCCATCGATGCGAGCATAGATGTAGCCGTTCTTTCGGATCTGCTCGAATAACTCGCGGTAATGGCCCTTTCTCCCCCGCACCACCGGGGCCAGAACCATGATCTTCTTTTCCCAGTATGCCTCCGTGATAATGCTCAGGATCTGATCTTCGGTATATTTCACCATTTTTTCACCCGTCACATACGAATAGGCATCCGATGCCCGTGCAAAAAGGAGTCTGAGGAAGTCATAGATTTCTGTCACGGTCCCCACGGTGGACCTGGGATTCCTGTTGGTGGTTTTTTGTTCAATGGAGATGACCGGGCTCAAACCGGTGATCTTATCCACATCGGGCCGTTCCATAGATCCAAGAAACTGTCTTGCATATGCACTCAGGGTCTCAATATACCTGCGCTGCCCTTCAGCGTAAATAGTGTCAAATGCCAGGGAGGATTTCCCGCTTCCGCTCAATCCGGTAATAACTGTCAGCCGGTTCCGTGGAATGCGAACATCGATATCCTTCAGGTTGTGCTCCCGGGCACCCAGTACTTCTATCTGCTGCACATGTGTTTTCTCGCCCATCTGCTTGGCACTACATATACGGTTCCCAGGCATCCGGCCGGCGATAGCCCCGTTCCGGTACCAGGATCTCATAGGTCTTGTGATTCGGATTGGACAGTTTCGTATCCCTGAGCCAGGGATTCAGAT
>CAYRLP010000544.1:0-2781 GCA_964424935.1 uncultured Bacteroides sp. | reverse complement strand
GTCGGGGTAGCAGGATTCGAACCTGCGACCCCCTGCTCCCAAAGCAGGTGCGCTAACCGGACTGCGCTATACCCCGATTTTCGTGGGGCAAATGTAGCAATAATTTTGTGAAATACAGGACACGGGGACTGTGGAATCAAGAATAACCCGAGAGGATTACGAGGGAATACGAAATGTATGTCCTGTATTTTTATTTTGAGAATATTCTCATTATATTTGCAGCAAACTTCATTCTATGCCCAGGAGAAAACGGATGAGAAGGGTGGTTGCTCCACCCGGTTTCAGGGGATATAAACCCTACGGAAGCCGGCATGGAAACCGGGATCATGTGGACCTTCTTTATGAAGAGTATGAAGCCATTAAACTGGCTGATTATGATCTGATGAATCATCTTGAAGCTTCCCGCCTGATGGGCGTTTCAAGGGCTACATTTGCCAGGGTCTATGAAAGTGCCCGTCGGAAAATTGCCAGGGCCCTGGTCGAAACCCGTGAAATTAAATCTGTGTTCGGGAACGCTCAGCTGGATCATTCCTGGTTCATTTGCAATGCCTGCCAGGCCCGTTTCAATATCCCGGATAACCAGACCGGGCATCATTGCCCCATATGCAAATCAGAACATATCAACGCCATAAATGAATAACTATGAAAACAATTATAACCTCTACAGGCGACAACCTGGATTCCGGATTTGATCTTCGCTTTGGACGGGCAGCCTGGTTCTGTCTGCTGGATGAAACCACCGGAGAAACTACATTCTATGAAAACATAAGTAATGAAGTTTCTCATGGTGCGGGGACAAAAGCCGTGGAACGAGTAATGGAACTGGAGGCAAGCCGGGTAATTTCCGGTGATTTCGGTCCCAGGGCAAAGGAGTTGCTGGAGAAATTTAAGGTCCAGATGGTGCTCCTTTCAGATGATTCCAAATCCATTGCAGATATTGTCGACAGTATCAAATAACATGTAACTAATCTTATATAAATCAAACGAAGATGCCAGGATTTGACAGAACAGGGCCCGAGGGACAAGGTCCCCGAACGGGCAGACAAATGGGAAAATGTGCGAAACCGGATGAGAAAAATTCCACGGATGAGCCCCAGTATGGAAGAGGAATGGGAAGAGGTATGGGCCGGGGAATGGGCCGGGGAGTTGGGAGAGCCGCCGGACGTGCCAATCGATGGAGGTTAGGACGAGGTGGTGGAAGAGGTATGGGCAGAGCCTAAGGGTAAACCGGACAATCTGTTTATTGATATTAATTCTAGAGTAATGACAAAAACAATTGCGGTACCCACCAGTCATGGTGTACTGGATGGGCATTTTGGCCATTGTCATCAATTCGCAATGGTGACGGTGGAAAATAAGGAGATCAAAGGAATCACGTACCTGGATTCGCCCCCTCATCAACCGGGGCTTCTTCCCGGCTGGCTTGCGGAAAGAGGAGCAACTGATGTAATTGCCGGAGGGATGGGTCAGCGTGCCATTAATCTGTTCAACGAGAGAGGTGTGAATGTCTTTGTCGGGGCTCCTTCCCTGACCCCTGAAGAACTGGTCAAAGGGTTTCTCGAAGAAAGTCTAAACTTTTCGGCCAATTATTGCGATCATTAATCTTTCCACATGGCATTGCGTATCGCCGTGGCAAGCGGGAAAGGGGGAACGGGCAAGACTACAGTAGCCACAAACCTGTATCATTCCATAAATAAATCAGGAGTAGGGAAAGCCCTGCTGGTGGATTGCGACGTGGAGGAACCCAACGATGCACTTTTCTTTTCGGATGCACATCCTGAAAAGCAGACATCAGTAACACAGGAGATTCCTGAAATCGATACTCAGAGGTGTACCTTTTGCCGTAAGTGTGTGGAGTACTGCGAATTCAATGCCATCGTAGTCTTCCCACCCGCTGAATATGCAGAAGTTAATTCCAGTCTCTGCCACTCCTGCGGGGCCTGTCTGGTGGCCTGTCCCGATGATGCCCTCCGGGTCCGGAACGAACCTGTCGGGACCATCACAACTTACCTGGACCCGGATGGAAACGGAATTCTGGAAGGGAGGCTGAACATCGGATCAACCATGCAAACCATGATGATCAGATCCCTGAAGAAATCCATTGGAACCAACGAACAGATAGTCATCCTGGATGCACCTCCGGGGACCAGCTGTCCGGTGGTGGAAACGATTTCCGACGCCAACTTTGTTCTCCTGGTCACGGAACCCACCCCTTTCGGGCTTCACGATCTGAAACTGATGGTTTCCCTGGTCCGGGAATTGGGGAATCCCTTCGGTGTGGTAATCAACAAAGCAAACCTTGGAGACCGGGAGATCTACAGGTACCTGCAAAAAGAACATATCGAGCTGATTGCGGAGATCCCATTTAACAGGTCCTATGCAGAAAAGTATGCCCGGGCGGACCTGTTTCAGCGGATACCTGAAGAGATCCGGGCTGCACACTACAGGATCGCTGAGAACCTGTCTGAGAAAGGACTGATCCCATGAAAGAAATCACCATTGTCAGCGGAAAGGGAGGTACAGGAAAAACCTCAGTTACTTCGGCTCTGGCGACCCTGGGCGATCAGCTGGTACTTTGCGACTGCGATGTGGATGCAGCAGACCTTCACCTGATCCTGAAACCAAAGATCCTGGAATCCCATGTGTTTGAGGGAGCCTGGGTTGCATACCTGGATCTGGATGTATGTACAAATTGCGGGCTCTGTATAGAATATTGCCGGTTCGATGCCATCTCTTTAAATGGTGCAGACAATCTTCGCATCGATCCGTTCAAATGTGAAG
>CAYRLP010000543.1:0-2783 GCA_964424935.1 uncultured Bacteroides sp. | reverse complement strand
CAGCAGATCTTCCGGTGCATCCTCTTCATCCCTGATGGATTCAACCAGATCCACTCTGACAAACTGCACTTTGTAATAAAACTCTTCAGCTACCACGGCCATGGTTTCCGCATCCAGGCGCTGATTGATGGAGACAAACAGGCCCAGGTTCATGCAGGTCTGGATCACCTCGGTTGGAGCCACGTTCATCATATTTGCCAATTCACTTACGGATACGAACTCGGTCACCTGCAATACATTCTGCCGCTGTTCCAGCTGCTCACTCTCCTCCTGCAACTTGGCCTGTACGGCATCCCTTTTTTCACGTCTGTATTTGGAGGCCTTGGACTTGGCTCCTTTGCTGGTCAGTTTGGCCAGGGTGTCCTTGATCTGCTTCTGTACATCCTCCTCATTGACTTCCGGACGGGCGGCACGCTTTCGTTTCTTCCCTCCTTTTTCACGGGCTCCGCCCACTTTGGGCTGATCATCAATATCAACCAGGCCAAACTCCTTTTTGATCCTCTTCCGCTTCTTCTTCTGATCCAGGTGCTGGTCATCCTTGCTGGATGCAACCGGCTTTTTCTTGGACGTTTTTTTCTTTGGAAGATCAATTTTGCCCACCACGGTCGGGCCTGTCAGCTTCTCAACCCGTGTGGGAATCAGATTGGTTTCTTCCTTTTCCTCCTTCTGTTCACTGTCCTTATCTTCTGCTTCTGCTTTGGTATCGTCCTTCGATTTCGCCTTCGCCTTTTCAGCGGCTTTTTCTGCTACCTCTTTGTCTTCAGCCACTGTAGTCTCTTTCCCGGTTTTAGCTACAGTTTCAGTCTCAGCATGTTCTTCTGCCTCTTCCACTGCTTTCTTTTCTTCTTCCGGTGCTTCTTTCTTGGCTTTGGATTTCTTGGCGGGACGGGTCTTTTGATTCATGGAAGCCAGGTCGATCTTGCCCACAACCCGGGGTACCCCCTCCGCAGTGGTGCTTTCGAGTTCCTGTTCGGCTGTTTCCGTACTCTTCTCAGCTTCCGGCTCCTTCTTCTTCTTTTCGGATGCCCTGGGGGGCTCCGCAGGAGCTTCCTTCTCTGCTGTCTCAGGGACCGGTTCGGTTTCCCCTTCGGATACCGAATCTTCCTTTTCAACGACCGGCACCGTGGTTTCGGTACTTCCCGAAGTCAGGTCGGTGATGATCAATTCTTCGGTTTCCTCCTGCTCGGCTTGATCCTTGACATCATCCAATGAGAGCGACTCCTTCCGTTCCCTGAGAGTCTTCAGAGTCAGCTTTTCAGATTCCTTCTTCACATTCAGGTCGGTACTGTACTCCTCCTCCAGGAGTTCCAGGAGCTCAGGATCCAGTTTGCTGTTCGGATTGGAATCAATCTCATGTCCCTTCTTACCAAGAAATTCAACGATCGTGGATATCCCCACGTTAAATTCCCTGGCAGCCTTGCTAAGTCTTATTGCCTTTTTTTCAGCCATATAATTTTATTCAAATTCTGCTATAGGCACAGTATCTTATTCAAATTCTGCTTTCAGCACATTGACCAGTTCTGCGATGGTTTCCTCTTCAAGATCGGTTCGTTTCACCAGGTCCTCTACGCTCAGGTTCAGTACAGATTTAGCCGTATCGCAACCAATGGCCTTTAATTCATCCAGAATCCAGCCTTCAATCTCATCTGCGAATTCTTCGAGGTTCACATCTTCATCGTCCTCGTCCGATTCACGATAGACATCAATCTCATATCCGGTAAGCTGGCTGGCCAGTTTGATATTCAGTCCACCTTTGCCGATGGCCAGGGATACCTCCTTGGGCTGCAGATACACTTCGGCACGTTTTTCTTCGTCATCCAGCTTAATGGTGGTGATCTTGGCCGGACTCAGTGCCCGGGTGATAAAAAGCTGGATGTTGTTGGTGTAATTAATGACATCGATGTTTTCATTTTTAAGTTCCCTGACAATGCCATGGATCCGGGAGCCTTTCATTCCCACACAGGCACCGACCGGATCGATCCGTTCATCATAGGATTCCACGGCCACCTTCGCCCGTTCACCCGGAACCCGGACGATTTTCTTGATGGTGATCAGTCCGTCAAAAATCTCGGGGACTTCCAGCTCAAACAGACGCTCCAGGAACACTGGAGAGGTCCGGGATAAAATAATGAGCGGATTGGCATTCCGCATATCCACCTTGACCACCACCGCCCGGATGGTATCGCCTTTCCGGAAATAGTCGGATGGGATTTGCTCGGTCTTGGGCAGTATCAGTTCATTGCCTTCATCGTCCAGGATCAGGATCTCCCGTTTCCAGACCTGATAAACCTCCCCGGTCACCACATCACCGATCCGGTCTTTGTACTTGTTGTAAAGATGATTCTTCTCCAGTTCCATGATTCGGGCACTCAGGTTCTGGCGCAGCGCCAGGATAGCCCTTCTTCCGAAATCCGCCAGCTTTACCTCATCGGTTACCTCTTCCCCTACCTCGTAATCTTCATCAATCTCCTTGGCCTTGGAAATTGGAATCTGCATGGCTGCATCCTCCAGATCCTCATCCTCTACGACTTCCCGGTTCCTCCAGATCTCGAAATCCCCCTTGTCAATGTTAATAATGATATCAAAATTCTCATCGGTCCCGTATTTCTTCTGAAGCAAACCCCTGAAAACATCCTCGAGTACACTCATCATGGTCACCCGGTCGATGTTTTTCAATTCCTTGAATTCGGAAAAAGTCTCTATCAAATTCAGATTTTCCATCGTTTCACTGTTGAATCATTTAAATTCTATAATTGCTTTTGCTGTTTTTATTTTTTCAAATT
>CAYRLP010000542.1:0-2793 GCA_964424935.1 uncultured Bacteroides sp. | reverse complement strand
GGGGTTATACGGCCGCGGAAATCAAGAAGATCTGGGGCGGCAACCTCACCCGGGTGTTCCGCGAGGTGGAAAAGGCGGCCCGGAAAAGCTGAGCACCCGGAAAAGCTGAAAAAAAAGCGCCCCCGAAGGAGCGCTTTCCCTAACCAAGTCTAATGACGGGAATTGCTTCCCACTACTTAAAGCGTTTGGCAACCTCTTCCCAGTTGACCACGTTCCAGAAGGCCTCAATGTACTCGGGCCTGCGGTTCTGGTATTTCAGGTAGTAGGCATGCTCCCATACATCAAGTGCAAGCAGGGGCGTTCCCTGTACCTCTGAAATATCCATCAGCGGATTGTCCTGGTTGGGCGTGGAATTCACCACGAGCGAACCATCGGCTTTCTTCACCAGCCAGGCCCAGCCGGAGCCAAAACGGGTGGCTGCGGTGGTACTGAACAGTGATTTGAAATCCCCGAAGGATCCAAAAGTGCTCTGGATGGCTGAAAGCAGTTCGCCTGTGGGTTCCCCGCCTCCGTTCGGTCCCATGACCGTCCAGAAGAGGTTGTGGTTGTAGAAACCGCCACCATTGTTTCGTACAGCGGCAGATTGGGCAGATACCCCTGCAAGGATCTCCTCGACGGATTGACCTTCCAGAGACGTTCCTTCCACTGCTTTGTTAAGGTTGGCGGTGTATCCTGCATGGTGCTTCGAATAGTGAATCTCCATGGTTCTACCATCGATGTAAGGCTCCAGTGCATTGTAATCGTAACTTAAATCCGGTAATTTAAAAGACATTTTATCTGGGGTTTAATAATTTAACATGTTGTTTATTAAGATTCATTTTAAATAACAGAGAGGATTAGGTTTTGTTCACTGTTCCCGGCCTTCTTTTTTATTTACTGTTGTGCAACAGTTCAGCGTAGCCCGATTTTCCTTTAAAACATGATAGAATCCACTTTTTTTGAGGCATAAAAGCGCTTACTTGGATTCTGATCTGCTGTAGAATATGTGGCAGAAGGCCGCGGAAGGGAGTATCTTTGCGGCCGGTGAGATTAGATACTGCTTCAACAAGATAAAACCATAAGATTATGCCAAAAGGGATTTTTAAAGTTCCGGTTCCGGTCAATGAGCGCATACGCTATTATGCCCCCGGGACCCATGAGCGTGAAACACTCAAGCAAGAGATCGAACGACTCCGTTCGCAGGTACTGGACATTCCCATGTACATCGGCGGAAAGGAAGTGCGGACCGATAACCTGGCACCCATCTATCCGCCCCACGACCGAAAGCACCTGCTGGGCCATTATCACAAGGGAGATGCCAGCCATGTCCAGATGGCCATCCAGGCGGCGCTTGATGCCAAGGAAAAGTGGGCCGCCCTATCCTGGGAACATCGTGCATCCATCTTTCTCAAGGCAGCCGAGCTGATCGCGGGCCCTTACGGCGATACCATCAATGCGGCAACCATGCTGGGTCAATCCAAGAACGTGATGCAGGCGGAGATTGACAGTGCCTGCGAGATGGCCGATTTTCTGCGTTTCAACGTGAAATACATGTCGGATATCTATGAGCACCAGCCCATTTCCTCGGAAGCCATCTGGAACCGGGTGGAACAGCGTCCCCTGGAGGGATTTGTGTTTGCGCTGACTCCCTTTAATTTCACCTCCATCGCGGGCAACCTGCCCACGGCCCCGGCCATGATGGGGAACACCGTGGTCTGGAAGTGCTCCAAGACCCAGGTCTATTCGGCCAA
Organism: uncultured Bacteroides sp.; assembly: GCA_964424935.1. Lineage (GTDB taxonomy): Bacteria > Bacteroidota > Bacteroidia > Bacteroidales. The sequence continues at coordinate 1,063 of CAYRLP010000542.1, read as the reverse complement.
AGTGCTTATGGATGCCTTTGTGGAGGCTGGTGTTCCTGGAGGGGTGATCAACCTGATTTTTGTATCCGGACCCGTAGCCGGGAACGAGATCTTCTCCCATCCCGATTTTGCCGGGATCCACTTTACCGGTTCCACCGAGGTGTTCCAGAGTATGTGGAAGACCATTGGCAACAATATCGAAAAATACAGGAGTTATCCGCGCATTGTGGGGGAGACCGGCGGAAAGGACTTTATCTTCGCCCACCCCTCCGCCGACCGGAAGGCCCTTGTGGTGGCCATGGTACGGGGTGCCTTCGAGTACCAGGGACAGAAATGTTCCGCAGTCTCCCGGGTCTATATCCCCGAAAGCATGTGGCCCGAAGTGAAGAAGCTCATGGAGCAGACCATCAAAGGCATCCGTATGGGACCGCCGGAAGATTTCAGGAATTTCTTCAATGCGGTGATCGACGAGGCGACCTTCGACAAGCTGGCCGGTTTCATCGACCGGGCCAAGAAGGATGATGATGCCGATGTGATCATCGGGGGCGGTTACGACAAAACCGAAGGCTTCTTCATTGAACCCACGGTGATCCAGGCCTTAAATCCCAAGTACATCACCATGGAGGAGGAGCTGTTCGGTCCGGTTCTGACCGTTTACGTCTACAAAGACGATGAGATCCCGGAAACCATAGAGCTTCTCAATAATACCTCCATATATGCCCTGACGGGGGCGATTTTTGCCCAGGACCGCTATGCCATCGAGTGGCTCACCGATAAGCTCACGGATTGTGCGGGGAACTTCTACATCAACGACAAGCCCACCGGTGCGGTGGTCGGTCAGCAGCCTTTCGGCGGTGCCCGCGGATCGGGGACCAACGACAAGGCCGGGTCCATGATCAACCTGCTGCGCTGGGTATCCCCGCGTACCATCAAGGAGAACTTCATTCCCCCAACGGACTACAGGTACCCCTTTATGGATGATGAATAGGGGATATTATCCTGACATTCCACTTGTATCCCTTCGTGGATGATGAACAGGGGATTCATCCCCCCGGCCTCCCCCTTATATGGGATTGATTATGAT
>CAYRLP010000541.1:0-2796 GCA_964424935.1 uncultured Bacteroides sp. | reverse complement strand
GCCCCCAACTCGGAAGCCAAGTACCGTCTGGGGAACGAAGCCGAAACCTATGCAGAGCTGCTCGGACAATACTTCCTGGAAGACGGGCAGGGCGCCCGGTTCGAGACGGATTTCCGGCTGGCCCTGGTGAGCCCCACCAGCAAGAGCAATTCTTTTGAAACCACCACTTCCATCCGGGAAGCCTTTGTAAGAGCCAGTGGTATCATAAAAAAGGATCCGGAAATTGCATTCTGGGCAGGCCAGCGGTTCTATGAGCGGCTGGAAATCCATATCAAGGATTATTGGCCGCGGGATATGTCCGGGTTCGGCGGGGGGGTGGAGAACATCGCCCTGGGTTCTTTTGGGAGGCTCAATTTGGCCTACCTGGGCGGGTCCATCGATCAGTTGAATCCCGACGGGACGGTGATTCCTGTCAATGAGTTTTCCCTCAACAAAACCACCCTGGATCTTTTCCTGCATGATATCAACATCGGATTCGGGACCCTGGGGCTGACCGCCGATATATCCCGTTTCTCGGGAGACCGGATCGAAACCGAAGGCGGCGATTACGAGATCCTCAGCAATGTGGGCTGGTCGGCGGGTCTGATTCACCGGTACGATTTCGAGGGCGGGCGGAACATCCTTCATCTCTTCTATGGCACCGGGGCTTCCTATGACAACCTGGCCATTATCAAAGAACCCATGGGGATCACGCATCTGCCGGGTGAAGTGCTCGATCCTTCCGGATTCAGGAAATTCAGGATCATTGAGGACCTGCAAATCGACCTCACTCCGCATTTCTCCATGCTGGGGGTGGTGCTCTACCAGAATCTGAATAACAACATGCCCCAGAATCACATTTTTAACTGGTTCACCGCCGGGGTGAGGCCCGTCTATTTTATAAACAAGTATTTTGCCCTGGTGGGTGAACTGGGGATGGATTACACCAGCCAGGAGGGCCTGGATCAGGGCTCCCTCTGGAAAATCACCCTGGCACCTCAGATCTCCCCCCTGAACAGGATCCTTACCCGTCCGGCCATCCGGGCCTATGTGACCTATGCACGCTGGTCGGAGGACTTCGTGGGATCGGTAGCCTCCATATCTTATGCCGATTCCCGCCAGGGATTATCCATGGGCCTGCAGATGGAGGTCTGGTGGTAATTTCAACTATTTTCAAAGGCAAGAAACAGGATACTGTGTGGCGGGATCCGGACTTCACCTGCTCTGATCCTCTTCCCCTTTATTTCGGGCAGGGTGCCATCGGAAGCCAGTTGCAGTATTTCGCCGTTGAGCATGACCGTCTTTGTGAGCAGTTCATCTGCAGTCAGCAGGTATTGTTCAGCCCCTGAAGGAATTTCTAAAATAGATATGGAGTCTTTCGGATTCACGACCAGCACGGCATACCCTCCCGGTGTCTGTTTGAGGTCATGCACAAAGACATCCAGACCCGCATGCAGTGATGCACCGTCATACACCTTTGTCCCCATGAGCCTGTTCCAGAGCAGAGCCGCCCAGTAGTTAGGCCTGGGGTCATGCGTATCCTGTTCAAGCAAGGCATATTCGCTGGCACACAGTGTATTGTGCATCACCACCTGCACTCCCTTCCTGGCCAGTCTTCCAAGCTGTTCCAGGTACCGGAAACAATCCACATAGGTGGCTGCCCAGGGATTCCCCCCACAGGCCGCTTCTGCTGTCTCCGTTAACCAGATGGGTGCATAGGGCAGGTATTCATCCCGGACTTCCTGATAGTACTCTAATCCCGGTTCGGTTTTGGATATCCATTCGTCGGTGAGTGCGTTTTCAGGGCTTAGGTCCCCCATGCATCTTTTCGATACTCCCCCGTAAAAGTGATAGGAAAAGATATCAAATTCCGGTTTCGGTTCCATGGCAAAGATACTGTCCGTCGGTACCTCACTGGCGCCCAGGATACCCCCTTCACCGGTGGAACCCGGTCCCAGAATTTTCATTTCCGGAAGCGCCTGTTCGATATAAGTTCTGAATGCAGCAAAATCTCTGTCATAATAGGCTGCATCATACCCTTCTGGTGCTCCCCCATATCTTGCGTGGGAGGGTTCGTTAAACATTTCGGCGGCAGTAATCTCCCCACCTATTGATTTTGTATAATTTATGAGGGGTTCCACCTGGGCCGGGGTCCAGTTTCCCTCCTCATCCCTGATCCCGTCGCTGATGGCAAAGGAAGTCACCAGTTTTGAATCGGTGGCTTTGCAGAAATCGATCACCCCTTTCCATTCTGCACGGGTCAGCACATTTTCATAACCCTCGGGTGCATCCGCAAGCTTGGGCTCATCATTATCCTGGAAATAGGTGTTGTTTGCCCAGGTACCGCTCACCCTGACATACATGGGGCCCAGTGCCGAAGCCAGCATCCGGATCTTTTTCCCGTACAGGTCCACGGGAGGGATCGTCCGTTTCAGAGCACTGAAACCTCCCTGGGCCACTTTTGCGGAATCCAGTAAATCATAGGGGATCCAGAAATCTCCACCCACGACCTCACACATTTCCACATTCACGGACTGGTACCGTTCATCCACCTGTGCCACCTGTTGCAGATCCGTTAAATTTAAATCAAGAGCCTTCGATTCATTCCCCTGTGAGATACACTCAGAAAGACCACTCGAAGAAAGTGCGATCACAAGAACGATTGATACATTTTTCATAGCTTATGTTTTAATCATGTTTTGTTCCGGCGCTACTCCGGGATTATCTGCTTTGAAGGAGAATGCTATTACGGCCGTGGATATGGCAAAGCAGATCCACGCAACCAGGTCATAGCTCCCGGTCAGATCCATGGAAAGG
>CAYRLP010000540.1:0-2803 GCA_964424935.1 uncultured Bacteroides sp. | reverse complement strand
GCCTTGTGGATGTTCACACAAGGCTCTGGGGCTCCGTAGATGAGCTCCCGGCTACCTTAGACGAGTTCTAAGCCTCTGCAGATGAATTCGGAACCTCCGTAAATGAGCTTCGGACCACCGTAGATGAGCATCAGACGGCAGTAGACAGGCATTGGACCACCGTAGATGGACAAGTTGTCAGCTGAGATAAGCTCCTCACTACTTTCGATATATCAAAGAACTTCGTTGATGAATCCGGGATCTGCTGCTTCCTCTAATAAGTCGCTTGATCTGCAAACAATTCCTGCATTTAATTGCTCTATATGAAAGAAGTGGAAATCATGAAGAAAAACTGGAAACGATTCGCAGGGGTATTGCTCGGAACAACTTACAACATTATGGTCCTGATGGCTCAAGCCCCCACTGGTATAGACACCCGCACAAAAGATCCCAATCCTTTCACCCTGGATGACATCCTTCTGTATATTGTGTTCCCGGTCATTCTGTTCCTCACAGCCTACCTGGTGCACCGCCACCAGAAGAAGCAGGCAAGGAAAAAGAACCTTACGGAGGAGTGATTTTCCGGCATAACCCGAAATGCACCTGGAACCGGGTTTTTTATTCCTTCCCGATTCATTAAATTCGTATGCAAACATCCAGGTGATGATCGGAGACAAATTTCAACCCAAACTGGCTTACCGCACCCTGCGACTGATCTTCTTCGGAATGAATACCGGCCTTCTCCTGTTCTTTATGGTCAGCATATATCTCACGGGCATGCAGCTTCCTGCATTCAAGGAAGAGATTGATATCCTCACCTTTGTGAACATATTCCTGCTGGTCTCCATCCCCGTGGGCTACAGCCTGTCCTCCAGAAGAATGGAAGCCATCGATGCGGGGGACTCCTTCTCAAAGAAATTCGAGCAGTTCCAGTCTGCCATGATCCTGCGCTGGGCCATAATCGAAGGCTGCGCCATTTTCTCCCTGGTGGGCCTGGTTGTGTTGCAGGATGCAAAACAGCTTGTCCTCTTTGTTATCTGTGTCCTTGTACTCTCCTCGAATACCATTACGAAAGAGAAAGTCACGCGCATGGCCAGGCTGAATACGGAAGAATCAAAGGCTTTGAGCGATTAAGCCTGCAAGTTGTTTCCCCGGAGTTTGCGAACCACCTCCTGCTTGTAACTGCGGCTGATAGGCAGCTCCTTCTCCCCCATCAGGACATATTCCCTGGAAAAAGAGGTGATCTTGGAACGGTTCACAATAAAGGAGCGGTGGATCCGGAGGAACCCATCCGGCAGGGCTTGCTCCATATGGCTGATTTTCTCCTTGGATGAAATCGACGTGCCGTTTACCAGATGGAATTCAATGTAATCGCCCAGGCTTTCCAGATAGAGCAGCTCCTCAAATTTAATATTAGACGCTTTCCGGTTGGACCGGACCGTGAAATATCCCTGGTCAAGCTGCGCCTGCTTGTCTTCCAGCTCACCAATGGCCCGCTGATCGAGAAAATAGTGCTTCAGCAACAGGATGAACGAAGCCAGCAGCACCACAAAATAGAGTATGCCCGCCATGGTGAAAACATCGGTAAACAGGTTGGCATTTTCATTGATGCCATAGTAGATAATTAACAACATGGCTAAAACCGCCGCCAGCATTTCCATGCAGAGCGAAACAATCAGCATGTATACTGTATATAAACCGAACAGAAAGAACCTGCGCCTGAAAAGGTAACGAGGGACCAGGAAGAAATTGAAAAAATAGGTCGTCCCGATAATGACCGGCATCAGCAGCGAAACATAATAGAACGCCTCCTGGGATCCCCCGAACCAGTCCGTGAAAATGATCGTCAGCAGTCCGTATACTGAAACCCAGAAAACAATATGGTGCCAGGCTTTCATGCGATTGTCTTCCTAAATATCGCAAAAAATACCACGTTTCATACCAAGCGTCGACAGAATGCAGGTTTCGGACCGGATTCAACCTTGCGCCGTATCCCTTGTCCCCCGTACCTTTGAAGTGTAATTATGTTTCACTTAAACTGTATTGTTATGAAAGATTGGTTTATTATGGGTGGTTCCCTGTTTATGAGTTTTCTAACCATCCTGCTGGTAATTGTTGTAGCCGTTTCGGTCTATTTTGCCATCGTGATTGCTAATGGAAAAGCAAAGGAAAAAGGAAATTTCACTCACCAGCTGAAGTATGTGAAATCGATCGGCCTGTTTACCATGATCACCGGGATCCTGGGACAGCTGATCGGACTCTTTATGGCTTTTACGGCCATTGAAGCAGCTCAGGATATCTCGCCATCTATTCTGGCAGGAGGTCTGAAGGTGTCCATGATCACCACCCTCACCGGCACTTTTATTTATATGCTTTCAATTCTGATCTGGTTCTTACTGGATCTCTGGTATCAAAAAACTACATCAACATGAAAAAACCTCATTACATATCAAAATTGGGCCTGATCGGGTATTGGGCCCTGCTCCCCTGGTGTCTGTCAGCACAGACACCAGGTCCCTATAACGGGATCTGGGAAGGGGATTTTATGGAGCAGTTCAAAACCCTCATACTGCTGGACCAGGTGGACGAATCCGACTATGCCGGTAAGATCCTGATGTACAGCCGGGAAACCCGGATTCAGGATGATGAGCTTTCCAGGATCGTCATCGGGGACCGGAGTATCTCCTTCTATATTGCAGCGAAAGAAACCTCGTTTAAGGGCACCTTCAATGAGGAGAACACCGCGTTTTCCGGAAATCTGGTTTTTCCCGACAATTCCCGGCACCCCCTCTCCCTTGTGAAATATGAAGGAGACCGCGAATCT
>CAYRLP010000539.1:0-2821 GCA_964424935.1 uncultured Bacteroides sp. | reverse complement strand
CGATACCACCAGGGTACCCAATCCAAGGGAGGATTTCATATTCAAGATTGAAATCCCCAATGCACTTTCCTACATGGTGTTCCTGACTCCAAGCGGGTTTATTCCCGGTATATCCGATCTGGTTTATGGGAACGAAGAACAGGGACTTATGTCCTACGAAGAACGGATCGAGCGGGGAGCGGTGGCCATTCAGACCCTGAAGGAACTGAAAAATGCCAAAGAGCTGGGCGACGAGGAGACCTATGAAACCCTGCGGGCAAAATTCTACGATCCCATCTGGAAAGACCAGTATTATCAGCATTTTGGATACGGATATTACCAGGGGCGTGAACTTAAAGAGCTGATTCCCAATGTGAAACTGAACTTCTATTCCTTCCATGTGATGGTAATCCTGGGGATCCATTTTTTCATCTTATCCTTGATCGTCCTCTGGTTGAGCCTGAAGAACCGCTGGGGGAACAGGAAGTGGCTGCTGTGGGTGGCCCTGCTCACCCTTCCTCTGCCCTGGATTGCCAGCCAGGCGGGATGGATCCTGGCTGAAATGGGAAGACAGCCCTGGGTGGTCTATGAGCTGTTGCCGACCATTACGGCGGTCACCCGGCTCAAGCCCGGTGCGGTACAGCTCACTTTCTGGATCTTCCTGGTGACCTTCACCGTGCTCTTTATTGCAGAGATTAGAATTATGGTTTCACAAATTAAAAAAGGACCTGGAGGAAATTAGTCATGTTTGGAAATCTATCACATTTAGCGTTACAGCAGTACTGGTACGTCATAGTATCCCTTCTGGGATCCCTCCTGGTGTTCCTGTTTTTTGTGCAGGGAGGGCAAACCTTTCTGTTCCGGATTGGAAAAACCGAAACGGAACGAACCATCCTGGTCAACAGCCTGGGCCGCAAATGGGAATTTACCTTTACCACCCTGGTGACCTTTGGCGGGGCATTTTTTGCCTCCTTCCCGCTGTTTTATGCCACCAGTTTCGGAGGGGCCTACTGGGTATGGATGGCCATCCTGTTTGCATTCGTGATCCAGGCCGTCTCCTACGAGTTCCGGACCAAGGCCAGTAACCTGCTGGGTCCGAGGACCTATGAGAGCTTTCTGTTCATCAACGGGTTGCTGGGAACCTTCCTTGTGGGTGTGGCCGTGGCCACCTTCTTTTCAGGGGCCAGGTTTTCGCTGAACGAGATGAACAGCGTGACCTGGGCCACCGGCGCCCATGGACTGGAAGCTGCGCTGAGCCTGTTCAACCTCTCCCTGGGACTGACGGTCTTCTTCCTGGCCCGGGTACTGGGGCTGCTTTATTTCATGAAAACCATTGACCATGAGACGATCCAGGCCCGCACCAAAAAGGCCCTCCTTTACAATGCCATCCCCTTTGTGGTCTTCTTCCTGGTATTTGCAGTCTGGTTGATGCTCCGCGACGGATTTGCCGTGAGTCCCGATACGGCCGAAGTCTATATGGAGCCCCATAAATACTTCCAGAACCTGGTACAGATGCCCCCGGTACTGATTCTGTTCCTGGTAGGCGTTGTGGCCGTGCTCGGAGGCATTGTCATCGGGCTTCTGAAAGAGGGCGGTAACGGCATCTGGTATACGGGTCCGGGGACCGTTCTGGTGGTTTTTTCCCTGTTTATGCTTGCGGGCTTCAACCATACGGCATTTTATCCTTCGGCTACCGACCTGCAGAGTTCACTGACCATCCAGAATGCCTCATCCAGCCACTACACCCTGGTGGCCATGAGCTGGGTCTCCCTGTTCGTACCCTTTGTGCTGGCTTACATCGTGGTCGCATGGAGGTCGCTGAACCGGAAGAAAATCGATGAGAAGGAGATGGAGGAAGAGCCCCATGTTTATTAACCCATACGAACTTAAACTTTAACCCATGTATATAGGAGCAATCATAGGATATCTTTCATGGCCGTTCATGATCGCGGTCAGCTATGTGGCCATACGGTTGGCCCTGAACTATTTTGAAAAGCAGGTGGCCTCGGAAAACAAGAAATGAAACGTCATATCCCCAACCTGATCACCCTGCTCAACCTGGCCTGCGGGACAACGGCCATTGTCTTCACCCTGGAGGGACAGTGGCGGTGGGCCGTTTATCTGGTTCTGGCAGCCGCGGTCCTCGATTTCCTGGATGGCTTTGCGGCCCGTCTGCTGAAGGCTGGAAGTCCTGTTGGAAAACAGCTGGATTCCCTGGCCGATATGGTTTCTTTCGGTGTTCTTCCCGCCATGTTCATCTATACCCTTTTCCGGATGCTTTTTCAGCATATGCCGGTGGAAGCAGGAAGGCTTGGGGGGATTTTACAGGGGGTAATGCTGGGATCGGTGCTCCTGGTGCCCGTATGCTCGGCCATCCGCCTGGCCCGTTTTTCCCTGGAAGAAGATGAGGGAAGCTTCTTTCACGGCCTTCCCACTCCTGCCCATACACTTTTCTGGACCGGTATTTTCTGGCAGCTGATGGAGCGTGGAAACCTGTATGGAACACCCATGAACCTCTATTTCATGTGGGCCATCATGCTCATCATGGCCTTTCACATGATCCTCCCGGTACCCATGTACAGTCTGAAATTTGAGCATTTCCGCCTCCGGGGGAACCTGATACGCTACCTCCTGCTGCTTGTGGCCCTGCTCACCCTGATGTTCACAGGTCTGGGTGGACTCCCGCTGGTGATCCTCTTTTACATATTGCTTTCCCTCCTGAACCTTTTACTTGCCAAGCGGGTTTCATAATCATGACCTACGATAAAAGCGCCTTTGCCAAACGGCTGAGCCTGTTTAATTCGGGATACTGTGCGGTGGTTCCCGCCCGGGAACCCTCGAG
>CAYRLP010000538.1:0-2826 GCA_964424935.1 uncultured Bacteroides sp. | reverse complement strand
GATAGGAATCGGCCCACCATTTTTCCGTCATATTGAAAGCATCATGAAACCCGTATACCCCCCAGAGCTTATCCCCGAGCTCATAGAAAAAATACCGCATGGCTTGCAGGGAATACTCGGGAGTATAGGGCATGGATGAAATGGCGGCAGTGGGAGTGATTACGCCGAGGTCGTTGGTGGGCGAGTGGGCACTGTAAAAGTCCTGGTTGTCGCTGGCCGTCAAACCCCAGCAATCCGCACTGTAGCCTTCATAATTCTTCGGATTTTCAATGCAGTACTGCCGGTTGATCAATGAATGATTCACATTCTGTTCCCAATAATTGGCATACAGGTCCTCCAGGTTCCGGGGATCGAGTCCGAGAAAGGAATAGTGGGCAAAGAAGAGGGGGCCTCCCAGTTCCTCTCCCAGGGGCAGCTTGATTCCGTAATACTCGTTGCCGTTTACGATTTCCCCGTTCCGCGCATAGCCTTCATGGTAAACCAGAGAGTCAATGGGGAACGTCGGGGAAGATGCCGCCAGTACATAGGTTATCAGGGTCTCGTTATAACCCCGGATAGGATGGTTCATTTCCCATCCGTACTCGGGCGACCAGTGCCAGTAAAGTACCTTTTCGCCACCGCGCGTAAACCAGTTCCATTCCACCTCCTGCCAGAGGGTATTGATGCGCTCTTTCAGCTCCACCTCCTCGGCACTGGAATCCCGAAGATACTCCCTTACCGAAAGCAGACCCTGGATCAGATAAGCTGTTTCCACCAGGTCCGCACCGTTATCCTTCTCACTGAAAGGGATCACCTTGCCCGTGGATCCGCTGAGCCAGTGCGGCCATGCTCCGTGAAACCGGTCAGCCTTTTCAAGGAAATCCACGATCTGTTCGATTCGGTCGATCCCTTCCTGGCGGGTGACGAAGCCTCGTTCCATTCCCACTAGCAAGGACATGAGGCCGAAACCGGTGCCTCCGGTGGTGACGGTATCCAGAGAACTGTTTCGCTCCCTGGCCATGCCCGATGCTGGATGGCCAAAATCATAGAAGTATTTGAAGGTCTGGTGTTGTACCAGATCAAGCAGCTTATCATCGGTCAGCTGAAGTTCTGTATCGGGTTTGCATCCTGTGTGAATCGTGACCAGCAGGATTACTCCCAACATCCATATTATGCTTTGAGTTTTCATAGCTATAAAGTTAAACAATGAAAACATCAAAATCCATGCAGCCGGATGGTTAGAAAACAGAATCCCCCATTCAATCCTGCGGACATGGTGGGGGATTCAAAAACCTAAATTAATGCACAGCTATTTATTTGCTGGCTTTCTCTTCCTTCTTTTCTTCTTTCTTGTCTTCTTTGGTTTTCATTTCGGCCACCTTTTCAACCAGGTCAGGCACCTTTTCAATCAGCGTAGATAGAGTGGACTTCTTATCCGAAGGTATAAAGTAGATTTCATCCCCCTTAGTAGTAAGAAACCCAAGAGGTGTAACACCGATACCGGCACCTGCTCCGCCTCCCGTTCCCTTATTGCTTTTAGGATCTTTACCGGTTCCTGCACCGCTTCCAAAACCGGTTCCCACTTTGATAACCGGTCTGCAGGTAAATTCTCCAAGCGTGAATTCTTCTCCTAAAACGGTTTCGGTACTGGCCAGAGTTTTCACATGCTCAGATACTTTGTCGAGAAGATTTTCAATGTTGATATCCATAACGTTTTGATTTAATGGTTAAACTTAGATTTATATTTGGTTTTAATGATCATCCATAGCAGGACTCCAAGGGTGACTCGCAGATCAAGAAGCAGGGATTGATAGCCTTCAAAATTGACCCGCAGGTTTATGTTTTCGCCGTTTACTGAGGAAAACACAGGCACCAGCCAGGCATTAAGGGTGAAATCGTCCGTGTCTATATCTGCTTCCAGGCTTCTGATCCGGCAAGCATGAAGTGCTCCCCTCGTGGTCCCGAGATTCACAGATCGCCGAAGTCTGAATTTCTTTCTCCTGGTCTTGTATTTTTCTTTTCTGCTTCTTTGCTCAAAGGGATTGAACTTAAATGGAATAAAGAAGATCCTGCCTCTGATCTGGAACAATCCCCCGTATGGGACCACTGCTGCCTTGAAGATACCGGGCAAGGAAAGGATATACCGATCCCTGTTTGTATTGGCATAGAGGATCACCGGCACAAACAAAATCCATAAGAGGAATACAAGCAGCAGCGATATGAGGATGTACCAAATCATACAATAAATCTATGATGTGAAAGATCAGGAACCCAGTATAAATCGGTTATGTATCTTGTTTCATCGGTGAATGGTTAAAAACCATTTACCAGTTGACCTGTTATAGAATAATGAGTATCCAAAAAATAAAATCTAAACATCCCTTGAACCTGGCCCTTCGTTTCTTTTTGGAATTAGCAGCTATAATAAGCTTTGGTATCTGGGGATATAACCAGAGTGAAGGTGGGCTGAAAATAATTTTGGCCATATTCTTACCGCTGGGTTTTGCACTATTATGGGGTGTATTTGCCGTCAAAGACGATCCCAGCCGTTCGGGTAAAACAGTAGTGCAGACTCCGGGGATTCTAAGGCTTTTGCTTGAACTGGCCCTTTTTGGGACGGCAGCATGGATGCTGCTGGACCTGGATCATAACCGTATCGCCCTGGTATTCGGACTAGCTGTCGTCCTGCACTACCTGCTTTCCTTCGACCGCATGGCCTGGCTCCTGAAACAGAAGTGAATTTTTTTTCTAATTTTGCAGTAAAATCAATTACTTGGTCGGTTTGCCGAGTGGTTAGGCGCTGGTCTGCAAAACCAGTTACAGCGGTTCGAATCCGCTACCGACCTC
>CAYRLP010000537.1:0-2826 GCA_964424935.1 uncultured Bacteroides sp. | reverse complement strand
GCAGGCTTCACCTGGGGAATTATTTTGGAGCAGTCAAGAATTTTGTGAAGATGCAGCACCAGAACAGGTGTTTCTTTTTCGTGGCCGATTATCACGCCCTGACCACGCATCCCACCCCTGAAAATCTCCAGGATAACATCCGGACCGTTCTTTCCGAGTACATGGCGGCCGGCCTGGATCCTGAAGTGGCCACCCTCTATGTTCAGAGCGATGTCCCGGAGATCTCCGAACTCTATCTCCTTCTGAACATGAATGCCTATGTGGGAGAGCTGGAGCGTACCACCACCTTTAAAGAAAAGATACGGCAACAGCCCGAGAACATCAATGCCGGCCTGCTGACCTACCCGGTGCTGATGTGCGCCGATATTATTATACATAATGCGGACAAGGTTCCTGTGGGAAAGGACCAGGAACAGAACCTGGAGATGGCCCGGAGATTTGCCAGGCGCTTCAACCACATGTACAAGGTGGATTATTTCAAGATGCCGGAGCCCTATAATTTCGGAGAGGAGCTGGTAAAAATCCCGGGTTTGGACGGAACAGGCAAAATGGGTAAGAGCGAGGGGAACGGGATTTACCTGGCCGATGAACCTTCCGTGATCCGTAAAAAAGTGATGCGGGCAGTGACCGATGCCGGGCCCCAGAAGCCCAATTCCCCCATGACTGAACCTGTGGAGAACCTGTTCTACCTGCTGGAGGTCCTCTCCACTCCCGATACAGTGAAACATTTCCGTGATGCCTATAACGACTGTACCATCCGTTACGGGGATCTGAAGAAGCAGCTGGCAGAGGATATGATCCAGTTTACAACCCCCATCCGCGAAAGGATCAACGACATATACAACGACTCCGAATACCTGCGCAAGGTGGTGAAAATGGGAGCCGAGAAAGCCCGTGAGAGTGCCTCCAAAACCCTTCGCGATGTCCGCGAAATCATCGGCTACCGCCCCTTCTAACCACCCCTCCCTCTTATAACATATAGAGATCTTAACAGTATTCCGCGAGCAAACCTTTGAGGATGGCTCAAAATTGGCATTCTAGCCAATTCCCAGGATTACAAATGAAGTAACCTGGCATTTTTTACAGAGTAAATAAGCACGTTACGAATTGTAATCCTGGGAATAAACAGATTAGGGTACCTTTTTAAGACACCCTGTAAGCTGATTGTGGAATACTGATAAGATTCATATAAAATAAAAGTCCGCCTGGAGAGACGGACCTGGCCTCCGCCGAGCGGAGGAATATGATTGGATGAACTGTCGCTTATAGTAAAACAAATTGCGTGCCAAATACACTATAAGCTCCAATCAATCCCGGTTTTCCCGTTATTTTCAAGGTAAGCATTGGTCTTTGAGAAGTGCCTGCAACCGAAAAATCCGTTATGTGCGGATAAAGGGGAGGGATGTGCCGCTTTCATTACGAGATGGGTGTTCCCGTCAATCAGTGACTCCTTGGCCTGGGCGAAGCGTCCCCAGAGAAGAAAGACCACCCCGGTTTTTTTCTCGGAGACCACCTCAATTACCCGGTTGGTAAAGGTCTCCCATCCCTGGTTCTGATGTGAACCGGCCTGTCCTTCACGCACGGTCAGGGTGGCGTTGATCAGCAGGACGCCCCGATCTGTCCAGGGCTCCAGGTTGCCATGTTCCGGAATGGGAATACCCACATCGCTGTGCAGCTCTTTGAAAATGTTAACAAGGGAAGGTGGTTGCGGAATTCCACGGGGGACGGAAAAGCAGAGCCCGTGAGCCTGCCCTTTGCCATGGTAAGGATCCTGTCCCAGGATCACCACTTTTACCCGGTCAAACGGGGTACGATGAAATGCATTGAAAATAAGTCTGCCCGGAGGGTACACGGTATATTTATTCTTCTCCTCCACAAGGAATTCCTTAAGTGTGCTGAAATAAGGGGCCTGGAACTGGTCCATCAGGACTGATTTCCATCCTTCCTCAATTTTAGGGTTGATAGTCTGCATAGGGAGGAAAGTTACCAAAAGTGGGGGAGCAAACCAACGCTCTACAGGGTAAACCTGGCCGTTAGCAGGAAGTTCCTGCCAGGGGCACTGATCCCGGAGGCGAATGGTTTGTAGAACCGGTCCAGCAGGTTTTCAGCGGCCAGAAGGAGGCTCACATGGCTGCCTGCCTCAAATCCCACCTTGACATTGGCGGTCCACCAGGGAGGAAACCCGTCCTCCGTGGCCTCTTCCTCATTATCCTCACCATAAGGGGAGAAATCAGCGATATGCTTCCATCCCTGATACAGGAAATATGCTTCTGCAAAAAAGCGGTCTTTCCGGTAGCTGAAGGAAATCCTTCCGAACTGGGGAGGGATGTGACCAAGTGGAACATTATCGGAGAGGTTGTGCCCTTTTGTAAAATTGAAGGTAGCGTTCAGGCCTAAATGATTGAACAGGTTCACGGATATTCCAAGGAATGCTCCGTAAATAGTGGCTTTCCCCGCATTGTAGTTGGCTGTGATTTTGTAAAGATCACCATCATAGTAGAGCGAATCTTCCCCGTTAAGCCGGTAGTCGGTCCGGACAATGGCGTCGTCCATAAAAGTATAGAAACCCACCAGCTGCATTTTTACTCTTTCGGCGAAATACCGGGTAACTCCGAGCTCCGCATTGTAGGTATATTCCGGGCCGAGGTCAGGGTTGGGAACAGTTACGTAATCTTCTTTGGCCCGGACCTTTCCGTAATCATCCACGTTGGGGTTCCTGAAACCTGTGGACAGGATGGCGTTCAGCTGCCATCGTTCCGTTGGGGTAAATACCAAACCGGCGCTCCCGGAAAAGGCTCCATGGTACATGCTGATCCTGTCATAGGG
>CAYRLP010000536.1:0-2827 GCA_964424935.1 uncultured Bacteroides sp. | reverse complement strand
TGTCAATGATCCGCATGATCAACAGGGATTTTCTTACGGCCGATCTTTGAGATCAGCGGAACCAGAAGGAAGCTCACCAGGGTGATCGCCAGCCCGGTAATAATGGCCACCCATCCCCCGGAAACGGCGGCCCGCACATTCTGACTAGAAGCCATTGCCACGATGATGGGAATGTACATGGAGGACCAGAACAGGATCCCTTCCTCGGTCTCACGTACCAGCCTCTCCTTTTTCCTCAGGTAGGTGCTCAGCAGCATCAGGAGGATCATGGCAAAACCCACGCCACCCACATCCCCGTCCACACCGATCAATGCGCCCAAAAGATTCCCGGCAAATTTTCCGACCAGGAAACATCCGGCCAGTAAGGCCACACCGTATATTTTCATGCTAAAGGAAGGTTGGTGAATACAGTCTTGAGCTCATTCTTGGTCACCTTCCCCAGCACATTCCTGGGTAGATCGTCCTGAATGAGATATTTTCTCGGGACTTTATAGGAAGGTAGCTTTTGCAGCAGCCATGCTTTCAGCAATTCAATATCGAGTTCTGCCGATTCTGGAACCAGACTGGCCCCAATCACTTCCCCCCATTCCAGGTCAGGAATACCCACCACGGCACAATCCCTGATCTCAGGATGGGTGCGCAGCACCTCTTCTATTTCGAGCGCCGAGATCTTATATCCTCCCGATTTGATAATGTCTACGGAATTCCTCCCCAGGATCTTATAACTGCCCTCTTCGAATACCGCGATGTCGCCCGATCTGAACCAGCCATCCGGGGTGAATGCCTCGGCCGTCTCTTTGGATTTGTTCCAGTATTCCTGAAAGACATTGGCCCCTCTGATCTGGATCTCGCCCGGAGTCCCCGGAGCAACCGGTTCATCGCTTTCGTCAGCCAGCCGGATCTCCACCCCCGGCAGGGGCTGACCGATGAATCCGGGCCTGCGTTCGCCCCGGTAAGGATTGCTGATCGCCATTCCCATCTCGGTCATCCCGTACCGTTCCAGCAACACGTGCCCGCTGATCTTTTCCCACTCTTCAAATACGCTCTCCGGAAGTGCAGCGGAACCCGATACCATTAATCGGAAGTTCTTCATGCTTGCAGAAACCCTTCTTTTCTCAGCCCTGGACAGCTGGTTCCAGTGTGCGATCAATTTAAAATAGATGGTGGGAACCGCCATAAACACATTGACCGCTCCCTGGTTGAAAATCTGAAACACCTCATCCGCATTGAACCTGGGGAGAAATTCACAGCAGGCGCCGCTCCACAGCGCGCAACTGAGCATATTGATAATTCCGTGCACGTGGTGCAGCGGGAGCACATTCAGGACATGGTCGTCGCGTTCCCATCCCCAGGAGGTGGTCAGCGATGTGATCTGCTTCTGGATATTCAGGTGGGTCGAAACAACTCCCTTGGGCGATCCGGTTGTTCCGCTGGTGTACAGGATCATTGCCCTCCGATCCGGGCTGACATCCGGTAGGAGACCCTGTTGCTGTGTAAATTCTTCGGAACGGAGCACACCCTCTTCCGGCAGGTTCCTCAGCGCGGTAATCAGGGATTCAAATTCCCCGGAATAGATGACCCCTGAAGCTCCGTTATCGTCAATCACATACTGCAGCGATTCCGCCGGATGTTTTTCACATAGCGGTACTGCAATTCCTCCGGCCCGCCATATTCCCCACTGGATACAAACATAATCAAAACCGGCCGGGACCAGAAATGCGATCCGGGATTCGTTCAGATCGTCTTTCCCGTCCAGCAGCTGCAGGGCAATGTCTCCGGATTTTTCAAGAAGCTGCCGGTAGGTATAACCGATGCCACCACTTCGGACGGCAACCCGGTCCTGGAAACTACCGGCGCGTTCTATCAATTCGATCATGCAGGGAATGTAATTTCAGTCCCTCAATATGATAAACTTTATCGAGATTAAAAAGCTCGGAGGTATGATCCCGTCTATTCCTCGTACTCCGGTTTACCCACTTTCCCCATGAAGAGGATGGCCCCGGTGGAGTTCTCCTTGATCACGTACAGGAAGGGCCGGTCGGCCACAAACTGGAGAGGTCCACCGGGATAGGCGCTGTCAAGCATTTCCACGATGGTGGCGGCAGCCGCCTCGGTCCCCTCCTCATTTACATCGATAAAGGTCTGGTGGATCACCCGCGAGATGAAGAGTTGTGCCATCAGGGTGATTTTGCTGAAATCGGCACTCTCGGTAAATGCGATCCCCAGTCCCAGGTTAATCAGGGGATCGTTAAGCAGTGATTTGAACCCGTATTTGAATTTGGGAAGATGCACCTGGATATTGGTCAGGTAGGAAGATGCAAACCAGGAATTCCACTGGTCATTATTCATGGCATCCACCAGTTGCGAGGTGCTCACACCCGGTTCCGGCAGCAGGATCACCATGCTGAAGGCGCTGTCACCATAGGGCAGCTCCACGGCCTTGAAATCATCCTGGCTGGTATAGCCAAAGCTTCCTTCCACCTTCATGAAATCGGTCCGGTGTATGCTCCCTCCCTCCAGGTTGAAATCCCCTTCATACGTATCTTCAGGATCAAACTGGTACTTCCAGTTGGCATTGAAGTAGATGGCGTTGATCAGGTACATGACCGCATAATCGGGAATATAATCGAGCATGTCCTTGATCTTTCCGTTGGTTTTATCCTCGATCCATTCGTTGATAATATCCACCGCACCGGGATCCGAGAAGTCCAGCTCTTCTACAGCCGCATCAAAATATTCCTGGTTGGTGGCGATAAAATCCTCCAGTATCACATATCCCAGCTTGTACCAGATGCTGTTGGCGATGCTGAACTCCACCTTGTCGTCC
>CAYRLP010000535.1:814-2832 GCA_964424935.1 uncultured Bacteroides sp. | reverse complement strand
GTTCAGGGTGATAAATTCCGGTTCCACAGGGAACCCTTCATCGTACCACAGTGAATTGGCAATCTCCAGCAGGTTACCATTGACGTTGGTCACCAGCACATGGATCAGCTCTTTTGTGATCTCGTTAACCTCTTCACGGGTGAGCCCGTGGTAGTTCAATACCTCTTCAAAAGCATCCCTGGTCATGCTCTCGGCCCCATTATAAGCCATACCCAGTGCGATGCTGACCGAGACCGGTGATATCATCACATTGGGCGCCTCCTCGGCTGTAATTACCTGCTTGAACAGTTCCAGGCCGAATTCGTTATTGGTCTCGATCACCTTGGCTGACTTCAGGTTGTAGTCAAATTCCGGGGTGATGATATCATGGTAGCAACCGCCTCCCAGAAAGGTCAGGATCAAGGCTGATATAAGTACGTATCTGCTAATATTCATTTTATTAATTGATTGGGGTTGTTAATAATACGGATTACCGGCATAGATATTGCAATACATTATCTGGTTAAAATTAAATCTAATTCAGGATAATGACGGATCAAATCTGTCCAAAGTTGCGCACGCAACCTCCGGCAGGACTATTGCATCCTAGGATTGAAACCCGGGATAAGATATCCTGCCAATTTGCATAAATTTGTCTAGGAGGAAAACTGGATTGGCAGAAACACTGGATATATTATTAAAGGAGTGCAAACGAGGGAAACCGAACAGCCAGGAGGAGTTGTACCGAAGATTTGCATCAGCGATGTACGGATTGTGCCTGCAATATGCCAACAGTGAAGAGGATGCACAGGATATCCTGCAGGAAGGATTCATTAAGGTATTTGCAAAGCTGGAGCAGGTGAAAAATCCGGCTGCACTGCCCGGTTGGATCAGAAGAGTGATGATCAATACGGCCCTGGAGAAATATCGCAGCCAGGTTCTGCTGCAGCGGGTTGATGAGGTGCGGGAAGAGTCCCGTGAGGACTATGGAAACGAGATACTGGAACGAATAACCAGTGATGAACTGGTGGGATTGATACAGACCCTGACCCCAAGATACCGGATGGTGTTCAATTTGTATGCAATAGAAGGATATACGCATCAGGAGATCAGTGAGGAACTGGGGATATCCGTTGGAACATCCAAATCGAACCTGTCCAGGGCCAGGGCTATTTTGCAGGAGAAGATTAAAACCATATATGGATCAGTGATTGTAAGATGAACGATCAGTCAGATATGAACAGGGGATTTTTAAAGGAGAAGCTGGGCCAGTACCGGGTCGATCCTCCTGAGAAGGTCTGGGAGGGGATCTCCGGGCAACTGGGGAAAGGCCGGGACCGGAAGGGGATCTACATCCTGCTGGTGGCGGCAGCCTCCATCGCGCTTGCGCTCACCCTGGGCATCCATTTTTTCAGACCGGATCTGGACCAGCAGTCCACCTCCATGGAAGCGGTTCCTGAGGATTCCCGACCGGGGCAGGGCAACACTGACCAGGACCGGGCGATAGCCTCGCCGGCAGAAGGAGTGAACGAATCACAGGAATCCGGTCCGGCACTGGCGATGCAGCAGAAGAAGGTGGACGAACCGGTTTCTGAAGAGGCAGGCGGTCGGGTAGTTAAGGCCGGTCCACAAGAAGAGACTGAAGGCAGGGTTCCGGAAGAAATGGAGCCGGAAACCGTTCCTGAAACCCAGCCGCTGGCCGTCGCAGATACCGGACCCGATACCGGGCAGGATACCGGTTTAACAGAAGGGGAAGAGGAAACGATCCTGCAGGATTCAGCAGCGGAGTTGAACACAGATCCTTTCCCCTTTCTGGAACAGGAGGCCGGAAAGTCCTCCAGGTGGACGGTGGGGGCATCGGTTTCCCCACTTTACAGTTACCGCGACGCGGCACAAGTCTCCCCGCCTTCCGAGTCTGCGGAATCAGGATTACTTTCTTATTCCACGGGAGTACATGTGCGTTACCGCAGGAATTCCAGGCTGGCCTTTGAAACAGGAGTATATTTCAACAAAACAGGCCTGGCCATCGGTGCTCCTGG
>CAYRLP010000535.1:0-797 GCA_964424935.1 uncultured Bacteroides sp. | reverse complement strand
CACGATCAGCAATACGGTGGGGAATATTGTCGCTTATTCCGGCGATATCTATATGAATGGGTATAAGGTCAAAGCGGAGAATGGAACCGAAGCATACGACAATGTGGTTCCCGGGGAGGTTCAGGCTTCCGAAACGGGCATCCAGCAGCACCTGGATTACCTGGAGATACCGTTTAACCTGCGGTATTCTGTGATCGACCGAACCATCGAAGTGCAGCTTGTCGGGGGAATCAGCACCAATTTCCTGGTGGGTAACTATGTAACCGCCGAAGGAGCATCGGGCCAGGAAGAGATTGGCTATTTAAGCAATATCAGTAAGTTCAACTACTCGGGGAATGCTGGCTTGGGAATGATCTATCATATGGGCAGGAAACTGAGTATTCTGGTGGAACCCCGGTTCCGTTATTTCATTAATTCTGTAAACGATTCCTCCCTTCCGGTAACCAGGCCTTACTCCATTGGATTGTATACAGGTCTGAACTATACCTTCTAGGACAATCCTTTATTCTTTACCAGAATGGAAACAAAACTGTAATTTTGTACGTTACGGTTGATAGGACCATTCATTATATCGAGACTGAACATGAGCAGGGAAGTAAATGGAAGAAGGGCAAAACACATCCTTTTTATCGCATCATTTCTGGTTACCTTGATACTGGGAGTCGCGCTGACTTCCACCGGATATACTGGAACGGACGGGGAACCGGTGGAACCTCCCGGAAAGGAATCTTATACGGTATACGGTGTAACCATCCCCGAGCATGTAAGTTTTGCCGGAGAACCAATGCCCCTGGACC
>CAYRLP010000534.1:0-2838 GCA_964424935.1 uncultured Bacteroides sp. | reverse complement strand
ATTCCAAAAAAGAGAAGGACGACGGCTTGCTGTATGAGAGCCTGAACGAGTGGTTGACCCCTTCACGCTGGACACCGGTGGCAAATTCTGCCTATTACGGGAAGGCCGTTCGCTCGGCCATGGCCATTCGCCGGGGGGATGGAACCAACTATGTACGCTGGAGCACGGTTCTGCCCGATAAAGGATTTTACGATCTGTACGTTTATATCCCGGTCTCCGCCATGGTCCAACGACCCTCCAGAAGGGAACAGGGAGGCGGACAGGGAGGCCCAACGCAGGGAGGCCCCGGGCAGGGCCCCGGAGGTGGTTTTGGGCCCCAGTTTGCCGACCGGGGAACCGATTATTACTATATCATCACCTCCAGCGAGGGAACAGAAGAGGTGACTTATGAACTGAATAATCCGGAAGATGGCTGGAACCGTGTTGGTTCGTTTCATCTTCCTGCCGATTCCGTTTCCATCACTTTAACCAACCGGACCAACGGTCGCCGGGTCATCGCCGATGCGGTGAAATGGGTCCGGCGAAGGTGAGACACCCTGGTGTCAATACAGATACAACTGATATGATATACCGAAATACAGAAAACTGATATACGATGAAATGGTTCAATAAAGACAGGCTTAAAAAGGGAATGCTTCTGGCAGGGACCCTTACCGTACTAGGAGCTGCAACAGAGGCACAGTCCCTTCTCACGATCGACAGGTCCATGGATATTGCCGTGGAGAACAGTCCGGATATGAAACAGACTGAACTCTCACTGGTACGCAGTCAGGAACGGCTCAATGCTCAGCGGGCCAGGCTGAAATCGCAATTCTCCATAACCCTGGATCCCTTCGAGTACGAAAAAACCAACCGTTTCGACCAGCAGACCAGCGAATGGTTCGTGAATGAATCGGCCTCCACCGGGGGAACCTTTGCGATCAACCAGCGGATCCTGCCTACCGACGGTCAGCTGATGCTGGTAAACCGGTTCTCCTATGATTACAGTTTCACTGAATCTGCATTTGCTGCGGAACCCACCTCCAAAACTTTCAACAACCGGCTCTATCTTCAGTTCACCCAGCCCATCTTCACCTACAACCGGACCAGGATGGAAACCGAAACCCTGGAACTGGAGTATGAATCCTCCCTGATCAGGTACCTGCTCATGCGCCTGACCCTGGAACGGAATGTCGCCCAGGAATTCTATTCTGTCTATTCTAACCAGATGAGCCTGGATATCGCAAAGGAGGACCTTAAAAACAACGAGGAGAGCTATGAGATCATTAAAAACAAAGTGGACGGGGGATTGCTGGCACTGGAGGAACTTTACCAGGCCGAAGTCAACCTGGCCACCAGCCGCTCCGGTGTGTACAATGCGGAACTGAACCTTGAAGACAGCAAGGACCAGTTTAAAGTGCTCATCGGACTACCCCTGGATACTTCTTTTATGGTGGCTGCTGAAATCCTGGCCGATACGGTCCCGGTGAACCAGGAACTGGCCATTTCCCATGCCCTGGAGAATCGCATGGAGTTGCGGGAACGCCAGATCGACCTGGAAAATGCCAACTTTGATCTGATCGTGGCCAAGGCCACCAATGAATTTGCAGGATCTGTCACCGCTTCCTTCGGGGTCCAGGGAAACGATGAACAGTTCTCCAATCTTTTTGACACCCCCACCAACACACCTTCCATCGGAATCACTTTCAACATCCCGATCTTCGACTGGGGCGAACGCAAGTCAGAGATCCGGGCCGCCGAGGCCAGCCTGGAAAGCACCCAGATCAGCTACGATGTGGAACGGACTGACATAGAGATGAACATCCGGTCGGTGGTGCGCAGCCTGAAGAACCTGGAAAACCAGATCAACATCCAGCGGATTTCGGTGGAGAATGCCCAGCTTGCCTATGATATCAACCTGGAGCGGTACCGGAACGGGGACCTGACCAGTCTGGACCTGGGCATGTATCAGAATCAGCTGTCCGAGTCAAAGCTGTCGCTGACCAATGCCATCATCAATTATAAGATCGAACTCCTGAATCTGAAGATCCAGACCCTGTATGACTTTGAAAAACAGATTCCAATCATTCCCGAAGAACTGAAAACCTTCAATAATGAAAACATATAGATATCCAATACCCATGAAACAAGTTCCAATTGTCCTTTGGTTGCTGAGCGTCCCGGTCCTGCTGGTCACATCCTGCAGGCAGCCCGATATGGAGGTCAGCACCACGGTTGAAGTGCCCGTTGGGGTCATTGAGGCCAGCACTTCCTCCATCGAAGAGTTTGTAAGCACCACCGGATCGGTCTATCCCTCCAAAGAGGTTACCCTCTCTTCAGAGATTACCGGGTCCTACAGGCTACAGGTTAATCCGGCAACCGGCAGACGTTATGCTCTGGGGGACCGGGTACGGGCCGGTGCCACAATAATCAGGCTGGAAGACGAGGAGTATGTAAACGACCTGCGGATCAGGTCCAGGGAGGTGGATAAGGAGATCTCCGAACTGGAATACGAAAAGCAACAGGCACTATATGAAAAGGGAGGCGCCACTCTGCGGGATCTGAAGAATGCTGAAATCACCAAGATCGACGCGGAATATGATATGGAAAGCAGCCGGATCAACCTGGCTAAGATGACCGTCACGGCACCCTTTTCCGGGGTGATCTCCGAGCTTCCATACTATACGGATGGAACGCGGGTACCCAGCAATACCGAGCTGGTAACCATCATCGACTATGAAAAACTCTATATGGAGGCAAATCTTCCCGAGAAATATTTCAGCAATGTGGAACGGGGTTATAAAGTATATGTAACCAGCTATACCAGTACGGCCGACACCCTGGTGGGGACCATTACAC
>CAYRLP010000533.1:0-2844 GCA_964424935.1 uncultured Bacteroides sp. | reverse complement strand
GAGTTACCTTCTGCAGCCCGGCAGCTATCGGCTTGTGTTCCGCCAGGGTGACCTAAAATCCACCGAAAACAGCATGATCCATGATTTCATGGTTCCGGAAGGAAGTCCCCAAACCATCAGATTGTATTGATATGGAGACCAACGCCTGAAGCCGCATGCCGAACTGGAGCGACCGGGATATCATCAAGGCAGTGAAAACTGCGGGCAAGGAGGAGATTGCTTTCAATCAGCTGGTATACAAATACCAGGAGCGACTGTACTGGCATATCCGGAAGATTGTGATCGATCACGACGATACCGACGATGTGTTGCAGAATACCATGATCAAGGTATGGAGGTCGCTCTCCGGTTTTCGTGCCGAATCGGGTCTTTATACCTGGCTCTACCGCATCGCCACCAATGAGGCCCTGTCGTTCCTGAAACAGAAGAAAAAGAAGGCCTTTGCCCCCTGGGTGGACCTGGAGGAGCAGATGAGCGAGGATCTGGAAGCAGATCCCTGGTTCAACGGGGACGAGATACAGCTGAAACTGCAGAAGGCTGTTCTTAAACTGCCGGAAAAACAGCGGATTGTATTTAATATGAAGTATTTTGACCAGGTCAAGTACGAAGATATGTCAGAGATCCTGGGAACATCGGTGGGAGCCCTGAAGGCATCCTACCACCATGCCGTAAGAAAAATAGAAGCGATGCTGGAGGATGATTAAACCTTCCGCCAGCATCAAGGTCTAACTAATGCCTGATAAAGAAATGTATATGGACCGTAGTAACAAACCGGATTTGCAGCAGGAATCGCTGAAGAAATACCCGTTCGGGGTACCCGAAGGGTATTTTGACAGCTTTCCGGAACGGCTGCAGCAGCGAATCAGGGAGGAGGAATCCTCCGTAGTTCCGGTGCGAAGAATCGGAACCGTAACCCGTTGGATCGCCCTGGCGGCAGCCATAATGGCCGCTGCCCTGATCACCACATCCGTTCTGCGTATTACCAGCCGGGACAGGGATGCCGGCGATTTTTACCCGGATCTGGCAACCCTTGAAGAACTTCATGTATTTGATGATGACAGGTACCTGTACGATCTCCTGGAAGAAGAAACCCCCGAGCTGAATGAGGAAGAAGCCTTTGTAACCCAGGCTATTGAGTACCTGGCGATCAATGATGTGGAAATGGATCTAATTTTTGAATAGCTAACCAAAGTGCCCTATGAAACGCAATACCCTATACGGAGCTGTCACCTTATTGCTGTGTTCCCTGACAGGAACGCTGTTTGCCCAGTCGCAGGAGCAGATTGAAAAATTCAACCAGGAGCGACGGACCTATTTCACCAAGGAACTGGAACTGACCGATGCGGAATGCAAGGCGTTCTTTCCCCTTTACGAAGACTTTCAGAACCGGAAAATGAAGCTGGTAGAGGATGAGCGGAATACCTGGAGTTATGCCTACAACAATGCGGACAACCTTTCCGAAGAGGAGATCCAGGAGACCCTGGAAAAGGCCTATTCCCTGAAGTTACAGCAGGTCCAGCTGGAAAAGGAGTATTACCAGGAAAAGTTCCTGAAGGCCCTGCCGGCAAAAAAAGTGCTGAGCCTGGGGAAAGTGGAGTTTGATTTCCGCCGCTACCTGCTGCATAAGCTTAGGGAGGAAAGGAATGAACCGGGTAATCAGGGAGGAAGGTCCAACAGAAGGTCCGACAACCAGGAATCCGTTCCCATGATTCCTGGTCCCTATCCTTTCTGACGCTTATTTCATATCGTCCGCGGAGTAGTCGCGGATCAGATCCTGGTCCTCGGGCAGGTCCAGTTCCACGTCCTGCAGAAATTTCACGCTCAGGTCGATATCCCTGAACATCACCTTATCGTCCTCCACAAAGGATACCCTTTCCCGGTAGGAACTCAAAAATTCTTCAAGAAAGGGACTGGTGCGGGCCGGTCGACGGAATTCCAGGGCCTGGGCCGCATTGTAGAGTTCAATGGCCAGGATCCTCTCCAGATTCAGCATGACCTGGTATGCTTTGGTGGCCGCGTTGGCCCCCATACTCACATGATCCTCCTGGCCCTGGGAGGATTCGATGGAATCGACCGATGAAGGCGTACAGAGCTGTTTGTTATGGCTTACCATGGATGCGGCCGTATACTGCGGGATCATGAAACCGGAATTGATGCCCGGATTGGCTACCAGGAAAGCAGGCAGGCCGCGGTTCCCCGAAAGGAGCTGGTAGGTGCGCCGTTCGGATATGTTCCCCAGTTCACTCATGGCGATGGCCAGATTGTCCAGGGCCAGGGCCAGGGGCTGGCCATGAAAGTTCCCGGCCGAAATAATCAGGTCCTCGTCGGGAAAGATGGTCGGGTTGTCGGTTACCGCATTTATTTCTTTGCGGAACACATAGGCCACGTAGTTGATGGAGTCCTTGGAGGCCCCGTGCACCTGCGGGATGCAGCGGAAGGAATAGGGGTCCTGTATATGGACCTTGGAACGGTTTATAAGCTCGCTTCCCTTCAGCAGCCAGCGGACCCTCCGGGCCGTGATCAGCTGACCCTGGTGAGGCCTGATCTGCTGGATCAACTCGTGAAAGGGTTCGATCCGCCCGTCGAAGGCCTCCAGGGAAAGGGCCCCGATAATATCTGCAAGTATGGACAGCTTGAATACACGAAGGCAGAGATAAACCCCGTAGGCACTCATGAACTGGGTCCCGTTCAACAGGGCAAGTCCCTCCTTGGATCTCAATTCAATGGGGGCCCACCCCATCTCACGGATCACCTCCGAGGCCTCTCTCCGTTTCCCCTTTACGTTCACTTCACCCATCCCCAGCAGGGGCAGGCTCAAGTGTGCCAGCGGGGCCAGGTCACCTG